>CAZCER010000279.1:0-7009 GCA_964497385.1 uncultured Armatimonadia bacterium
GCGGTCCCGGGGGCGCCGGTGATGCCGAGTTCGGAGAACGGGATGGCGATCTCGCCGTCCCAGGCCCACGACAGCGCGCCGGCGTCGACCTCGACGCCGGCGAGGTCATGCTCCTCGGGTTTGCGCAGGCCCACCTCGTCGAGAATGGCGCCGCGGCGGTTGACGACGAGGTGGATGTAGTCGGAGCGCGAGCCGGAGCCGTCGATGAAGACCTCGACGCAGTCCTCGTCGTAGATGGCGGGATCGTCGCGCCGGGTGACGCCGGCCTGGGTTGCGACGAGGTCCTTGTCTTTGCAGCGGAAGCCGATGTAGAGCTTCTCGGCGTCCCAGAGCACTCGAACTTCGGTGTCGCGGACGGCGCGATGCTCGCCGTTCAGGGCGATGAAGTTCGTCAGGAGAAGCGCCTCGTCCCACACCGGCTCGCGCATGCCGCCGTCAATGACGGGCGGACGCGCCGTGAGGGGCGCCTGGGCGTAGGCGCCGCTGGCCGTGGAGGGGCCCGCCGCAGTTCCGAGGGGCGTCATCGCGGGAGCGGCGGTCTCCGCGGCGGGAGGCGTCGTTGGCGCGAGGGCCGGGTCCGGCGGCGCCTGAGCGCATGCGACCGCGGCGCACGTGAGCCAAAGACCGAGCGCCAGGGCCGCGCGTCGCGCCCCGTTGAGCGCGGCCGGACGGCGAATGGCCCTGGACCTCTCGGTGGAATGGGTTCGACCAAAGATTGTCGGTCGCGCCATGGTAGCTACCTCCCGTGTGTCACGCGCGGCGCCGCCCCGGAGAGACCGCGCACTCGCCTTGCCAATAGCTTCGGATGGCGGCGCGCGAACCCTTTTTCACGCCGAGAGCCCGGCGCCGCCCGATAGGACCGCAAACCCGGCCACTCCGTAGGCAGGGAGTCGGCTTCGGACGTGGAACAGATCGTGCGTTCGGAGGTACGCCGCCCATGTGGAGCGTCTTGCGGGCGTTGGGCGCGGGCATCCCCTGCGCGCTCTTCCTCGCCGCATCCAGTTCGGTCACAGTCATGGCTTTCACCTCTTCCGCCGCGCGGCCCGAGCGGATTCCCGCGAACACCTGGATCGCGGGCGTCCCCGTCGGGACGATGACTTCGGAAGAGGCGCTGGACGCCGTCTCGCGCGTGACGTCCGCCGAGTTGGACCGTGAGATCGTGCTCCGCCATGGCGACGAGGCGTTTCCTCTGTCCGTCCGCGAACTGGGCGGCCAGGCCGATGTTCTCTCCGCCGTCGAGGCCGCGTGTGCGATCGGTCGCCGGCCGACGCTGCTTCCCTCGATGCGCGAGACGCTCGAGACCGCGGCGTACCATCGGCGGATCGACCTCCCCATCCGCTTCCACGAGCCCACGTTGCGCTCGGCGGTCGCGGCGGTGGCGCAGGCGATCCGCAAGGACCCCGTGAACGCGAGCGCGGACATCGCGGGCGGAGAACTCAAGATCCAGCCGCACGTTGTGGGGGTCGCTCCCGACGTCGAAGCGACGATCGCCGACCTGCTGGCGGCCGCGAGCGACACGGACCAGATGGAGGTTGCGTTCGTCTGCCGCGAGGCGCTTCCGGAGGTCCTCGCGAGCGATCTTGAAGGGCTCTCGCTTCTGGGGACCTTCACCACGGAGTTCTCGACCGGGCAGGTGAACCGCGCCACCAACATTCGCGTCGGCGCGTCGCTCGTGGACGGCTGCGTCGTGCCGGCCGGCGCGGTGTTCTCGTTCAACCAAACGACCGGCCCGCGAACCGTGGAGAAGGGTTTTCGGCTCGCGCCCGTCTACAGCGGGCAGCAGACCATCATGGGCGTGGGCGGCGGGGTCTGCCAGCTCTCCACGACCGTGTTCAACGCGGCGCGGCAGGCCGGTATGGGGATCGTCGAGCGGCATGGGCACTCGAAGCCGGTGCATTACGTGTCATGGGGCAATGACGCCACAGTGGACTACGGCTCGGCGGACTTCCGGTTCCAGAACTCGACCGACCGCCCCGTGATCGTTCGGATGACCGTCAACGGGGGCACGCTCACCGCGTCGCTTCTCGGCAGAGCGGAGGAGCCCGCCGCCGAGTCCGCGCCCGAGGGCGAGGTCGCGGAGGAGCGCGTCGCCGGCGCGGGCTCCCCGGAAGGCTCGGCTTGATCGGAACCGACCTCAGGTTCCGCGCGTCCTAACGACTGGCGACGCGTCGCCGCAGCTCATCTTCACAGTCAAGGATTCCCCATCATGCATCGCGGCATGGTCGTCCTGCTCCTCCTCCCGCTTCTCGCGATCGGCTCTCTCCGCGCCGCCCTGGCGACGGAAGACCGCATGCGCGACGCGAGGCTCACGTACGGGCGGTACCACCGAGGGAGCCTTGTGCTGACCTGCGGACTGTGCCACCAGGCCGAGGACGGCGGCGGGAAGTGGAACGCGTACGGCGAGGCGTTCCGAGCCGCGGGCGCGAACGCGGAGGCTTTCCCCGCGACCCAGTTCCTCGACCCGGACCGCGATGGCGCGGTGAGTCTCTACGAATTGCGGGCCGACTGCCATCCGGCGAGGGCGGACGACGCGCCGACGCCGGAGGCCTATCACGAGGCCCGCTCCCTGGACTGGTCGCTCGAGCGCCTGCAGCTCGCGCCCGTCTTCGCGCACGCGACCCGCATGAGGGTCACCACGCGCCTTCTCTCGGACAAGCAGACGGCGCGGGTCGAGCGAGCGCTGGACCGCGCCCTCACGCCGTACGAGCGCAGCTGCCAGTTCCTGCTCGCCAAGGGTCCGCATCCCGGGACGAGGGGCGACCAACCCCTCGGGGCCGTGTATCTGGTGGACGCGGCGGGTCCGTCCGGTCCGATGCAGATCGCGTGCTATCTGGACGCATCGCGGACCGTCAGCCTGCTGCGGATCACTTTCCATAACGAGCCCCCTCCCCCACCTCCGCCCGACCCCGTCGCGCCGCCGGCCGAAGGCGCGGGCGGGGATCCGTCGGGGGAGGAGAGCGAGCCGCCGCCCGCGGACCCGGAACCGCCGGATCCGCGCGAGACTTGGACGATCCACGCCCAGACCCCGATCGACCTGCGCGTCTACGCCGACGAGGAAGAGGAGCCGGAGTACGAGTCCTGGCTGCGCAAGTGCGCGTTCGAGCGCACTGAGGCGCTTGAGGCGTTCAAAGGCTGGAACCTCGACAACGAGCCGGAGTGGCCGGACCTCCTGCGCGAGACGATGGAGTCGGACCCCGAGCACGCGACGGTGTACGCCGCCCTCACGGAAGCTGTTCGGACGGCGTTGTGGCTGGCGGAGGAGACGATGCCGCGGCTGGTGCTGGACGGACCGATCGGGTCGGTGCGGCGCGAGGTGACGCCGGTTCGGGAGTAGGCGCGGGGCGCTTCGTTGACCCTCGCGGAGCGCGCGTGCTATAGTTCGCACCCGTGCCGAAGTGGCGGAACAGGCAGACGCGGCGGACTCAAAATCCGTTGCCCCTCGGGGCGTGAGGGTTCGATTCCCTCCTTCGGCACCAGCATATGACAGGACTCACTGGGGAGTCACTTGGGGGAATGGGAGGGCCGCGATGACCTACACTGTCGTGCTAACGCCAGCAGCCGAGGGCGGTTACACCGTTGTCGTCCCAGCGCTGCCCGGCTGCGTCACCGAGGGCGGCACCGTTCTGGAGGCCCTGGACATGGCCCGGGATGCGATAGGGTGCCATGTCGGGAGCCTCTTCCAGCACGGGGAAGACGTCCCTGCAGAGGGCTCCCGAATCGAACTGCACGTCGAGGGGCTGACAGAGGGTCTGCTGTTCCGAGTCAAGGTCACGCCGCCTGCGCGCGAGGGAGTCGGGGTTGCCTAGGCTGCCTCAGACAAGCGCTCGTGAGACGATCGCGGTGCTGCGGCGAGCCGGGTTCGTCGAGGATCGCCAGAGCGGGAGCCACCTCACGCTCCTTCACCCGGAGTCACGGCGACGCGTAACAGTGCCGAGGCACTCGGGTGACCTGCGGATCGGGACTCTTGCAGCCATTATCGCCCAGTCCGGACTCACCGTGGACGAGTTCGTGGCGCTCCTCCACTGACGCACAGAGGCGCGCTCTCGCCGCCCCCTACTCCTCGTCATCCTCCCAGTCCATACCCTCCTCGTCCTCGTCCCACTCGCCAAGTTCGTCGATGTCGGCGTACTGGGGCGGGCTGGCGCCGACGCGGTCGGTGACGCGGGGGTACGTCGCCCCGGGCTCGGGAGAGTCGAGGCGGATGAGGTCGATCTGATGCCACCACTCGTCGCCGGGGTCGAAGAGGTACCCGGACCCCTGGCCGACCTCGAGCCCGAGCGCGGCGATCGTGGTCTTGGTCGCGTCGGCGCAGAGGGGGTCGGAGGCGAACTCCTCATCCTCGAGCAGCATCGGATGCACGTAGGTGCGGAGGTCGGGGTCGTCCGGGCCTTCGCCGACCTCGAACTGGAAGAGGTGCTCCTCTTCGCGGTCGAAGGCGGCGAAGATGGCTTTGTGGAGGTCCAGAAGCATCTGATCCCCGCGGATCTCGATGGTCCGGGAGACGGTCTCGTTCTCCTCAACGAACGCCTCGGTCATGGGTCCGGACTCGAGGGACACGTCGAGGACGAAGATGGCGTTCGAGTGCGCGACATCCGGTGCGTGAGCCATGTGCGTTCCTCCCAAGTCGGTCTGCTTGCCTCAAGGGTTTCGCAGGCGCGGGGCGGCCTCCTTCGCCGTCTCGACAGGTCTGTACGTCGGCCGCGGGGAACGCCCCTCGCGGACAGGCAGGTTCGATGCGAGCGCGAGGAGAGGGATCCAGCGATGAGGGCATGTGCGGCAGTCGCGGTAGGGCTTCTAGCGATCTCGGGCGCGTGGGGCCAGGAGGACGGTTTCGTCCCGCTCTCGGGAGATCCGGACCTGGGCGAGTGGCTGCAACTTGGCGGCTCGAACTGGTCCTTCGACGACGGCGCGATCCACTACGGCGGCGAGGGCGGCGGGTGGCTCGCGTCGCGCTCCGTGTACGAAGACTTCACGCTGCGTTTCGACTACAAGATCGGCCAGGGCGGAAACAGCGGGGTGTGGCTCCGCTGCCCCCTGCGCGGCAGGCAGTCGCAAGTCGGCCTGGAGTTCCAGATCATGGGAGCGATCGCGAATCCCCCGAACGCGAACTCGACCGGCTCGATCTACGACGTGCTGCCCGCGCGCGTTGACCCGGCCAACCCGCCCGGCGAGTGGAACTCGGTGGAGGTCCAGTGCCTCGGCTCACGCGTGCGCGCGGAGATGAACGGGGAGCCGCTCTGGGACGTGGACCTCGAGGACGAAGCCCTGAACGCGCGGTTCCCCGCGGGCCGCAAGCCGCGGGAGCGAAGCCGTCGCGGCTACATCGGGCTGACGAACCACGGTTCCGAGGTCTGGTACCGCAACCTCCGCATCCGTCCGGAGCCGGAGGCGGGCTTCGTTCCGCTCTTCGATGGCGAGAGCCTCGAGGGCTGGACGCAGCCGGCGGATGGCTGGAAGGTTCAGGACGGCTGCCTGGTCGCCGAGGACGAGAAAGCTTGGCTGCTCACTTCCGCGGGCGAGTACGGCGACTACGTGCTCCGGCTGCGCTACCGGGTCGCCGAGGGAGCGAGCGGCGCCGTGCATCTCCGTGACGTGGGGGGCGAGCGGAACCGCGTCCAGATCGCCGTGGCGGACGACTGGGGCGATCCGCCGTCGATGACGGGTTCGGGCGCTCTCAGGGGCTTCGGGGCCCCTCGCGTGAACGCGTCGCTCCCGGCGGGCGAGTGGAACGACCTGGAGATCACCTACTGCGGCGGCGAGATCGCGGTGCGTCTGAACGCTCTGCCGGTCACCGATGGGAGCATCTTCTGGTATTCCGGCTGGTACCGGGCCCCGGTTCGAGGGCGCATCAGCCTGCAGCCGTACGGGGGCCGGGTCGAATTCCGCGACGTGCGCATCCGCGAGTTGCCGACCGAGGCGACGGAGCCGTTGTAGCGGCGGATGGGAGCGAGCATGCACACGCTCTTGGCGTGCCTTCCGGCGATGCTTGCGCCGCTGAGCGCTCCGGACGGATGCTTGTCCACGCCGATCGCGAAGCAGACGTTCGAGACCGACGGCGCGACGGAGTGGGCCTTGGAGGGCTCCGCGCCGCCGGGACTCACCATGAACGACCACTACATCGCACCACCCGGTCCGGGGCAACCCTGGGAGGCGTGGCACGGCGCGTTGGACGCCTATCGGGCCGCGGCGCGGGCGTCCCTCAACGACCCGTTGGCCTGGCGCGTGGACGTGCGGTACGACGGTGTGCGGGCGTGGGTCCGCGCCGGGCGCGACTGGGCGCATGCGGCGAGGCTCAGGCCGGGCGAGAGGGTTCGGATCGAGGGCGAGGGGCGGTGGCTCGAGGGAAACAACGAGATCTGTCTCGCTTTCGACCTGTGCGACCGGTCGGGGGGGAGCGGCGGCGCGTGGCGCGGTTGGAGCACGGTTCTCGCCACGACGCGGGTCCCGCGGGACGGCGCCTGGCATGCGTTCCGCATCGAGGCCTCCGTACCCGGCCACGATGCGGAGGCCGTGTGGATGCGCCCGATCCTCGGGCAGGACGGGACGCATGACGCCGCCCCGGGCCGGCTCAGTCTCCGGTCGCTGCGCCTGGTCGCGCCGGCGACTGCGGAACGCGAGAGAGCGTGGGCCGAACTCGCGAGCAAGCTGCCCTCCACGGGGGCGTTCGACGACGCGCTGTACCTGAGGGACGACCTCGCCTGGACGCGGAGCAACTTCGTGTGCGGGTTCGTCTTCATGTATGACGCCGCTTTCTGGGACCCCGAGGCGCGGCGCTATCGCGTCCCTGAGTTGTGCGCGGACGCGCGGCGTCGGTTCGGGGGCTACGACTCCGTCGTGCTCTGGCACGCCTACCCGCGGATCGGGGCCGACGCGCGGAACCAGTTCGACTTCTGGCGCGACATGCCGGGCGGGCTCGCGGGTCTGCGCCAAGCGGTCGATCAGTTCCACGCCGAGGGCGTGCGGGTCTTTGTCCCATACAAGCCGTGGGACGTGGGCACGCGGCGCGAGG
>CAZCER010000280.1:0-7000 GCA_964497385.1 uncultured Armatimonadia bacterium
AGGGCGCGGCAAGCGGCGCCCTCACGTGCCTAGTACCGGATGCGGGCTGGAAGCCCGCGCCCCGTTAGGCCAAGACCTGGTGGGCCTCACGGAGGCGCGCCGGGATGTCGAGCCCGCCGCGGCAACCCTCAAGGCATGCGCCGCACTCGGTGCAGGCGGCGGCGTTGCAGCCTGCCGGAAGAGACGCGTAGGCGGCGCGGCCCATGCCCGTCCAGCCGTACTGCGCCGCGTACATCTCGTACCGGAAGATGCTGTGCGGTTGGAGGCCTTGCGGACACACCGACGAGCACTCGGCGCAGAAGGTGCAAACGCGCCCGCGCGCCGCCTGGGCGATCGCCTGACCGGCGGCCTCGTCGACATGGTCCTCCCAGGTCAGCGCGAGCCTCGCCATGCGGTCGACCATGCCCTCATCGCCGCAGGTCTTGCAGACGGTGGTCCAGTGCTTCTTCGCGAGCATGTTCGCCCAGACGGTCTCGACCTGGTTGCCGTCCACCCCGTTCAGAGACTTCATGACCATGCCGCCGATGCCTTTCTCGGCGGCCTCTTCCATGATGGGATCGATCTGCTCGGCGTTCGCGGGATTGTAGGCGGGCATAAGCACGTCCCACCAGCCGGCCTCGAGGCCGGCGCGCATGACCTCGGGAACGCTCCCGTGCGAAGTCAGGCCGCAGAAGCGCGTCATCTTCTGCTCCTTGAGGCGCTCGATGCGGCGAAGCATCTCGTCACGTTTGGGACCCTCGGGGTCCTCGCAGGGATAGAAGGCGATGTCCACGTAGTCGGTGCCGAGGATCTCGAGGTTCTCCGCGACCGAGCCCTCGTCCATGCCGGTCTTGAGAGCGAGGATGAAGTCCTTGCGGCGTCCCTTCATGGCCTCGGCGACGGTGCGGATGGCCTGTCCGCCCGAGTAGCCGGGGCTGGTGTGCACGAAGTTCATGCCCCACTCCAGCCCCCGCCACAGGACGGCGGGATCGGTCGTGGCGATGGTGCCCACGGACATGATGGGCACCTCGAGGTCGATGCGTTCGAACTTGCGGCGGGGGATCGGGCGGGGCTCGTCGTCCTGAGCGAACGCGACCCCCTTGGCGGCGCCGGCGAGCACGGCGGAGGCGGAAGCGGTGCGGACGAAATCACGGCGGGAGTAACGCATGCGCGGAACCTTCCTCTCGGGTCACGGGTTCGTCGAAGCGCGGCGCCCGGGCGGACGCGTGGCCAGGCGGAAGGTTCCTGAAGCGCGGCGTGCATCCTCCTCTCGGCACTGGACGTGTGTCACAAGGACGTGCTACGACAATGGCGCGCGCGGGTCCATCCGGTAGCATCGTGCTACGCACCCGAGAGCGCGTCTGCGACCGGAGTTCCCCCGCCACCTCGTTCGCGTTCGCTCGTCCTGTCTCCCATCGGCGCGCAGGCCTCGACCGCGCCGACGGCGAAGGCTTTCGAGGCGCGGAACCGCGCCAGTCGGGGCGGCGCGAAAGGACGGTCGGGCATGGGACTGATCGAACGCATCAAGAACGCGATCCGGACGAACCTGTCCGAGTTGTCCGACCGCGTGGACGAGCCGGACGCGCGCCTCGAGCACTTCATCAAGCGGACCGAGCAGGACCTCGCGGACGCGCGGGTGGAACTCGGCGCCGTCGTGCATCAGGAGGAACGCGTCCGCCAGGAGCGCGAGGGCCTGCTCGCCGAGGTCGAGGACATGCGCGAGCGCGCCCGTGAGGCGCTCGCCGGAAACGATGAGGCGCTCGCCCGCGAGGCGCTGAGACGCTCGGAGCGCGCGCGGGAGAGAGCGGACCGCCTGACCGGCGAGGTCGAACTCCAGTCGAAGGCCTCCGCCGTCGTCCGGGAGCACGTGCTGGCTCTGGAGCGCAAGCTCGAGGAGGCGCGGGAGAGGCTCGATCTAGTCGTGGCGCGCCGGCGGCTCGCCGAGGCCCAACGGCTGATCAATGAGAGGGCGACGCGCGCTGAGGACGAGTTGTCGCAGGTCTTGCAGGAGCGGATCGACCATCTCGACGCCTCGACGCAGGCGACCACGGAGATTCTGAGCGCGGAACGGGGGATGCTCGCCGCGGAAGAGGAGCGGATCGACGCGCTCCTCGCCGAACTCCGCAACGAGACCGAACCCCGCACCCAGCCCGGAGGCGGTGACTGACATGGACCCGTTCACGACGCTTTACTGCTTCCTGCTGGGAGTCGGTGGGCTTGGCCTCGTGTTCCTCTCGGCGGCGGGCCACCTGCACCTCGGCGGCGGGCATGGCGCCGAGATCGGGCACGGCGTGGAGATGGGCCACGATGTCGACCTCGGCCAAGACGTGGATCTGGCGCACGACGTGGATCTGGCGCACGACGTGGACGCTTCAGCCGAGGGGGCCGACGGCTCCGGGCTGGAGGGAGGATTCTCCATCATGAGCCCGTTCATCCTTTCGACATTCGTCGCGATGAGCGGCGGCGCCGGCCTGCTGGCCGGGCAGGCAGGGGTGCACGGTCCGCCCTCGCTCCCCTTTGCGTTCGGCCCCGGGCTCGTTCTCGCGCTCTTCACGCTGTTCGGGTTCAACTGGGTGCTCCGCAGCATCCAGGGGACCTCGAGCTTCCGCGTCGATGACGTGATCCACCACGACGCCGAGGTGATCACCCCGATACCGGAGCACGGGACGGGCGAGATCGCGTTCACGATGAAGGGCGCGCGGCGCTGCGGGCCCGCCCGCTCGGCGGACGGTGTCCCCATCCCGCGCGCGGCTCAGGTGAGCGTCGTCGGCTACGAGCGGAACATCTACTACGTGCGTCCCACGGTGGACGAGCGGCTGCGGCTCCTTCGGACCGCCGCGAGGGCGGAGCCTGGGGGCGCGGAGCGCCGCGCCGTCGAGGAGGAGCGGGCGCCGGAGCCGCCCGAGGAGGAGGTCCAGCGGAGCTAGCGGACACGACGAGCGGGCGTGGATCGGTGCGTAGAGGATCGCTCCGTGACGGGGCGGACCCGGCGGGGCTCTGAAGGGGAGTGGATCGAGAGATGGGGATCGACATCATCTGGTACGGGCTCGGCGGTCTGTGCGTCTTCATCGGTTTCTGCGTCATGTTCTGGGCGTCGAGGTACCACAAGGCGGCGCCGAACGAGGCCTTGGTGGTCTACGGCACGCGCGGCTTCCGCTGTCTGCACGGCGGCGGCACCTTCGTGTGGCCGGTGATAGAGCAAGTCTCGCGGCTGTCGCTCGAGATCATGACCCTCGATGTGAAGACCCCCGAGGTCTACACGAGCCTCGGCGTGCCCATCATCGTGGACGGCGTCGCCCAGGTGAAGGTCGACGGCGCGGAGGACATGATCCGCACCGCCGCCGAGCAGTTCCTCGGCAAGAACGTCAACGAGACCATGAACGTGGCGCTCCAGACGGTTGAGGGCCATCTGCGCGCGATCTTGGGCACGATGACGGTCGAGGAGGTCTACTCGAACCGCGACGCCTTCGCGCAGAGGGTCCAGGAAGTCGCCGCGAGCGACCTCGCGAACATGGGCCTCCGGATCGTCAGCTTCACGATCCGCGACATCCGAGACAACGAGGGCTACCTGGAGGCCCTCGGTCGGCCCCGCACCGCGCAGGTCAAGCGCGACGCGGTCATCGGCGAAGCCGAAGCGGAGAGAGACGCGAACATCCGGTCGGCGCAGGCGCGGCAGCAGGGCGAGCAGGCCAAGTACGCGGCGGAGACCGAGGTCGCGAACTCGCAGCGCGGCTACCAGATCAAGGCCGCCGAGTACAAGAAGGACGTGCAGGCCGCCCAGGCCGACGCCGACCTCGCCTACGAACTCCAGAAACACAAGACGGCGCAGGCTGTGAAGCGCGAGGAGATGCAGGTCCAGATCGTGGAACGCGAGGCGCGCATCGACCTGGAGTCCAAGGAGATCGAGCGTCGCGAGAAAGAACTCGTGTCCCAGATCGAGCGCCCGGCCGACGCGGAGAAGTACCGCATCACCGCCCTCGCCGAGGCCGAACAGACGAAGCAGACCCGCGAGGCAGAAGGCAAGGCCGCCGCGGCGCGCTCCATAGGCGAAGGCGAGTCCGCCGCGGCCCGGGCGCGCGGTCTGGCGCAGGCCGAGGTCGAGAAGGCGCAAGGTCTCGCGAAGGCCGAGGTCCAGCAGGCGCAGGGCCTTGCCGAAGGCCAGGCCGTGAAGGCGAAGGGCATGGCCGAGGCGGAGGCGATGGCCAAGAAGGCCGAGGCGTGGCAGCAGTACAATCAGGCGGCCATCATCGAACGCCTGATCGAGGTGCTCCCGCAGGTGGCGCGCGAGATCGCGCAGCCGCTGGCACAGACCGACCGCATCGTCATGGTGAGCACGGGGGGCGACGATGTCGGCGCCTCGAAGATCACGGGCGATGTGGCGAAGGTGATCGCGCAGCTTCCTGCTGTTGTGGAGGCTCTCTCGGGGATCGACGTCCAGAACCTCGTGAAGCAAATCCCCGGCATGTCGGAAGCCCCCCGGAAAGGCGCCGACGCGTAGCGGGTCAGACAGCGTGGAGTTTGCGAGCCCAGACTCGTGGAGGGCCGACCTTCGGGCCGGCCCTCTCTTCTTCTGACGCCGCCGCGCCCCGACTCGCGTCTCCCTCCCCCAAGTCCCCCGATCTCCTCGAACTCACCCTCTGCACGGGCGTCACAGTGTCGCGACCTGTGACACTTCCAGCCGGCTGCGTGAGCGCCGATTTCTGTCTCTCTTTTTGTGGTTGCGTGACACGTATGGATTCCATTATTATGCACTGTATCGAATCCTGAATCCTCTTTTACTCACTGCCTTACATCACAACGCATCGTTGACTCATAGTTAAGCAGTTTTACGCAATCTCCTTTTTGGGGGGGATGAACCATCTCGTGCTACTTAAGAGTTATGTTCACAGTGCAAGTGACACGATTGACGCCGCCGGCGGCCACATCGTCCCAGCGGCGCTCAAGGACCGAACGAGAGAGGAATGGGTGACCAGCAGCTATGCTCAGGATGACCATCAGAACCAGACTGCTGCTCGGCTTCTTCGCCGCAGTGCTCGTGCCAGTGATCGCGGTGGGGGCGTGGAGCTACGCCAAAGCGAGCGACGCCCTCATGCTCAAAGCCCACGAGCAACTCGACGCGGTGGCCAGCATCAAGCGCAACCAGGTCGCGACCTACTTCGAGGAACGCCAAGGCGACGTCGGCGTCCTGGCAGCCACCCCGGTGACCGCCCAGGCCCTCGCCGACTTCGGCGCCGCCTTCGCGGGTGAGGGCGGAACCGGCGGGGGGCTCGGCACCGGGGCACCCGAGTGGAAGACCGCCCACGAGAGGTTCGGACCGTTCTTCGAGCACTACGTACAGGCCTACGGCTACTACGACCTCTTCCTCATCGATCCCGAGGGGAACATCGTCTACACCGCAGCAGCCGAGTCCGACCTCGGCACCGTCATCACCCGGCCGCCCTGCGCCGGCTCCTCGCTCGAGGCCGCCTACCGGGGCGCCCAGGCCGGCGACGCCACCCTCAGCGACTTCGCCCCTTACGAGCCGTCGGGCGGAGCACCCGCCGCTTTCGTCGCCGCGCCGGTCCGGAGCGGCGGCGCGGACATCGGCGTCCTGGCGTTCCAGCTCTCCGTCGAGCAGATCAACGCCATCATGCTCGAGACGGCCGGCATGGGCGAGAGCGGCGAGACCTACCTCGTCGGCGCCGACTACCTCATGCGCTCCGACTCCCGCTTCGTCGAGTCAGGAGCGACCTCCATCCTCCAGGACAAGGTCGAGACCGAGGCCACCGAAGCCGCGCTCTCCGGCGAGGCCGGGGCCGGGCTCGTAGCCGATTACCGAGGCAACACGGTGCTCTCCAACTACGCGCCCTGCGAGATCGAGGGCCTCAACTGGGCCATCGTCTCCGAGATCGACCTCGCCGAGGTCGAGCGGCCCGTCCTCGCTCTCCGAAAGGCCATCCTCGCCGTGGCCGCCATCGCCACCCTCCTCTTCGTCGCGATGGGGCTCGCCATCGCGACAGGCATCTCGCGAGGAGTCGGCCGCGTGGTCGGAGCGATCCGCGAGATAGCGGAGGGCGACGGCGATCTGACGATGCGGTTGCCCACCCGCGGAAACGACGAGATCACGGAACTCAGCCGCCGCTTCAACCAGTTCGTCGACAACGTTCACGAGATCGTCCGCAACGCGCAAGAGGCGTCGGCGGGCGTGGCGGCGGCGGCCGAGCAGGTGGCGGCGTCGGCCCAGGAGGCGAGCGGCGGCGTCACGCAAGTGTCCGCTGCGTCGGACGATGTCGCGAAAGGCGCCTCCAGCCAGGCCGGGCAACTCGAGGAAGCCGCCCGCAAGGTGGAAGAGCAAGGCCGCGCCATGGAGGAGATCCGAAGCGGACAGCATGGCGTGGCGCAGGCCACCGAGTCCGCCGGACTGGCCGCTCAGGCGATGGCGGCGGCGATGGCCCGCATCACGGAGATCGCCGAGGGAGTCGGGGGCGCGGCAGACAAGCGAAGGCATGGGCGCGATCCAGGGCAACGCAAATGAAGCCATGGCGAAGGTGCGCGGCCTCTCCGAGCAATCCGAGGCGATCGGGGAGATGGTTGAGGTCATCAACGATGTAGCCGAACAGACCAACCTCCTGGCTCTCAACGCCGCCATCGAGGCCGCCCGCGCGGGAGAGCACGGCAAGGGCTTCGCGGTCGTGGCCGACGAAGTCCGCAAGCTCGCGGAGCGAGCCGCGCAGTCTTCCGGCGAGATCGGCGCGATCGTGCGGCAGGTGCGAGGGAGCATCGAGGAAGTGGTGCGGCTGCAAGAGCAGGGAGCCACGGCGGCCGAGGAGGGCGCAGAGTTGGTGCGCGCGACGACGGAGGCCCTCGATGCCATCACGGCGGCGGCCGACAAGGCCGCGGACGGGGTGCGAGCGGTGTCCGAGGCGGTGGTTTCGGCTCGCAGTGAGGTCGACAGCGTCGAGACGGAGCGCGCCCTGATCGCCTCCGCCTCCGACCGGATGGCCGAGCAGGTGGCTATAGCGGTTCGCATCGCGGATGACGT
>CAZCER010000281.1:0-6990 GCA_964497385.1 uncultured Armatimonadia bacterium
CCGAAGATTTCATCCGGCGCTTCGGTCGACGCAGCGCGGTGTACGCCGCGGCCGAGCAGCGCCTTCGCCGCGCCTTCGCTCCGGCGCACGAGACGCCGGCGATCCGCCTGAAGTACGACGAGTGGCAGCGACTCCTCGCCAAGGTCTACGGCTCGCGCGTCGGCGATGAGGCGCTCTTCCTGCGGCACACCTACCTCGCGCTCTTCGCGCGCATCCTTGCCTACGTCGCGTTGACAGGCCGGGCCCCGCGCAGGGACCAGATGGCGGGCATCATCACCGGCGAGGCGTTCGCGCCCATGGTTCACAACCTGGTGGAGGAGGACTTCTTCGCCTGGGTGGCTCACCCGGTCGCCGAGGAGGAGACCAAGCATCTCCTGGACGCCATCGTCGCCCACCTCTGCGTCTATGACCTGTCGGCCGTGGGTGACGAGGACCTTCTCCAGAGGCTCTATCAGGAGCTGGTTGACCCCGCGCAGCGGCACGACCTCGGGGAGTACTACACGCCCGACTGGCTCGCGGAGCTGACTCTGCGGGAGGCCGGCCTCACGGAGGAGGACTCGGTCCTCGACCCGACCTGTGGGAGCGGGACGTTCCTTTTCACCGCCATCCGGCTCTTGGGCGAGGGGGGGATGGACCCGGCCGAACTCGTCCGGCATGCCCTCGAGAACATCATGGGGATCGACGTCCATCCCCTGGCCGTCACCATCGCGCGCGTGAACTACCTGCTGGCTCTGCGGCGGCACGGGGACTTCTCGGGCTACCGGGGGCGTGTCGAGATACCGATCTACATGGCCGACGCGCTCACAATGCCCGCCGAGCGGACCGGCATTCCGTACTTCCCCATCCCCGTCGGCGACGGCGAGGAGTTCGCCATCCCCGAGGCCATGGCCCATGAGGGGGATCTCGACGAGACGGTTCGCACGATGTGCATGTACGCGGCGAGCGAGGATCTGCACGACGATGAGGCGTCACAGGGGTTCTCCGCATGGCTGAAGGCGCGAGGCCTTGAGGTGCAGGTCCCCTGGTGGCTCCGCAACCTCCGCCTGCTGCACAAGCTCATCCAGACGGAACGCAACACGATCTGGGGGTTCCTGCTCCGGAACGCGTTCCGCCCCGTCCTGCTGCAGGAGCGCCGCTTCTCCCTCATCGCAGGGAACCCGCCGTGGCTCACCTACCGTGACATCCGGACTCTCGACTACCAGCAGAGGACGCGCCAGCTGGCTGTCCGCTACGGGTTGGCCGGTTCCTCGGAGTCCCACCTGAACGCCCACATGGAGCTGGCGACGCTGTTCTACGCCCACGCGCGTGGACGGTACGCTGCGGAGGGGGGACGCATCGCTCTCGTCATGCCGAGAAGCGTCATAACGGGAGCCAAACAGCACGCGCGGTTCCAGGAAGAGCACCCGCCCACACGCGTCATCGATCTGCAGGACGTCTCCGTCGCGTCCGAGACGTCGCTGAAGGTGTTCGGGACCGACGCCTGTGTGTATCTCCAAACGCCTGGCGCCGAGACGACGCCCTCCGTACTTGCTCTTCGTGGGATGCTTGGCGCGAAATCGATGCCTGCGGCTGAGGCGATGGCGGCGCTTGAGACCCACACGGAACCGTTCAGCTTCCCTTCGGCGGTCGGCGAACGCAGCCCCTACTTTGGCGCGGCGGAAGAGGGAGCCACCATCGTGCCTCGATCGCTCTGGATCGTGTATGCGGGTGAGGGCGACCATGTGGACGCCTCCGCGCCATTCCTGACCACCCATCCCAAGGCGGCTAGCGACGCGAAGGAGCCCTGGGCGGACGTGATGATGAGGGGTCCTGTAGAGCGCGAGTTCCTGCACGCGACAGTGCTGTCGCGCGATGTGGTCCCATTCGGCCTCTGCGACCTCCAGCTTGCCGTTCTGCCGGTCTGCGAAGGGGCGCCAGGGGAGCCGGCGAGCCTGATGGACGGCCGGACCATGCTGCTCAGGGGCAATCCGCTCGGCGGGCAGTGGGTAGACGCCGCTCAGGTGCTGTGGGAGGCGCGGAAGAAGGGCACGCAGCCCTCGTCATGCCTCGAGTGGCTGAACTACCGGCAGAAGCTGCTCCGGCAGTTCCCTGTGTCGCTTCGCCAAGTCGTCTACACCGCCTCCGGCTCTCACGTGGGGGCCCTCTCGCTCGACCACATCAGGCTACCGGACCTGGTCGGGGAGCTGGCTCAGGGCCGGCTCATCGTGGACCACAAGCTCTACCGGGTGCCCTGCGCCACCGCGGAGGAGTGCGCCTACCTGTCGGGTGTGCTCAACTCACCCGTCGTGGACGCGGCCATCAAGCCCCACCAGACCCGCGGGGTCTTCAAGGGGCCGCGCGACATCCACCGCCGCCCGTTCGAGCACGTGCCCATCCCGCTCTTCGACGCGTCCGACAAGCGCCACATGAGGATCGCCGAGCTGTCGGCGCGGTGCCACGAGCGGGTTGCCGACATGGAAATGCCCCCCAAAGGCCTGGGCCCGCTGAGGCAGTGGGTACGCGCTCAACTCGCCGAGGAACTCGCCGATATCGACGTCCTCGTCCGGGAGATCACCGGGCTGTAGCCGGGCCTCTCCCCTACCTCGCCGCTTCAATGACGCCGAGAATGGCGGTCTCGACTGCGGCGACCGCCTCGTCGAAGGACTTCGCGGTGGTGAAGGTTCTCTCGATGTCCACCACGGGGAGCCGCGTTCGCTCAGGTCGCGGGCCGGACAGGGCCCCGCCATCCAGCCGCCCTTCGTCACGCCGGCTGGACGGCGCCGGCGGCTCAGGGCAAGCGGGAGCCGTCCAGCAGGCCCCTCCATTCACACTCGCGCTACCGCACTCGAAACTCGAAGAGCGATACGCTCAGCGGGGCGAGATCCAGCGAACCATCGAACGTCCCGGCGCTCTTCTCGGTGATCTTCACGGGCTGGTCGCCGCCGGGGGTGTTCGTGGACATGGCGTCCGGGCCGGTGATGGTCCACACCGTGCCCCGGCCTTTCAGTTCGGCGCCCTCAAGCCCGACCGGGAGCGAGACGCTCTCCGTCGTCGGGTTCACGACCGCGATGGTGAGGGCCGAGTGATCGTCATTCCAGGCGGCGGCGACGTCGAGCGGGTCCATGTCCCCGGCGACGGTGACCGGGTCGACCCCGTAGTGCTCGCGGTAGAGCTTCAGGACGAGGCCCGTGGTGTCGAAGCAGGCGTCCGTCTTGGTGGTCTTGATGCAGCCGATGACGTTCACGGTCTGGGCGTAGTTGGCCATCACGACCATATCGCTCTGTCGGGCGAACTCGTGGATGCCGGCGGCGATGCCGAGAGCGTCTTTCAGGAAGTAGGCCGTGCCCAACTCACCGTACAGGTGCTCCCCGTACCAGTAGTTCCACTCATCCATCGCGATGCGGATGTCCTTGCCCTCGAGCGCGGGGATCGTCTCCCGATAGCGCCGGTGCCCCTCGACCTTGCGCCGGATCGCGTCGGGGATCTGGCGCACGTGTGACAGCAGCCCCGGCGCCTCCTGGCAGTAGAAGTGCTCGCTGATCGCGGTCATGTGGTCGGCGCAGTTCGCCATCATGCCCTCGGACCAGGGTCCCACGTCACCCACGGCGACCAGCTTCAGCGACGGGTCCACGGCCCAGAACGCCTCGGCGAACTGGTTGCTCTTCTTCTGGTAGTCCTCGAGCGGCATGTGGCCGATCTGCCAGTTGCCGTACATCTCGTTCCCGAGACCCCACCACTCAACGCCGTAGGGCTCCGGATGGCCGTTCGCGGCGCGCTGGCGTCCCATCGGCGAGTCGGCCGGGGCGTTGGCGTAGAGGAGTTCGTCTATGGCGGAATCGACCTGCCCCGCGCCGGTGTTCACGGCGATGTAGGGCTCCGTGCCGAGTTCGCGGCAGAACAGCATGAACTCGTCGAGGCCGAAGTCATTGTGCTCCACGCCGGTCCAGGCCGGGTTCTTGCGCGGCGGACGTCGGTCGCGGTCGCCGATGCCGTCGCGCCAGTTGTAGCCGCTCACGAAGTTCCCGCCCGGCCAGCGGTAGACCGGAGCGTCGAGTTGGCGCAGCAGTTCCAGCGTATCGGCGCGCATGCCGTGGAGGTTGTCTGCGGGCATGAGAGAGACCGTCCCGATGCGCACTTCGGCATCGCCCTCGGCCACCACCTCGAGGATGCCGTCGTCGGTCGTGGCGCCCGCCGTGAAGGCGAACGGGACCTTCAGGTAGCCGTCGGTCAGTTCGTCGATGATTAGGGTGTCACTGCCCCTCGGCCCGTCCGCCCAGATGAGCGAGACGCGCACCGGGCCCGCGCCCTCGTCTCCGGTGAGCACGATGCGGCCCGTGTAGTCCCGACCCTCGACAAGCCCGAGGCGCGACTGCGAAATGCCTGCCGGGTCGCCGGTTGAGGGATGCAGCACCGGCGTGTGCTCGCCTACGTAGGGATCGTCGGTGGCCATCGTGACGGCCTGCCCGCGCCCGAGGAAGTCCCAGGGCGACTCGTCGGCCCCGACCGCGTAGTAGAACTTGCGGTCCTCGAGCATCTCCGCCCAGACGCCGCCGTAGATGCAGCGGCCGAGATGCTCGATGAACTGGCCGTAGATCAGCGGGCTGATCGGCTCGCCCACGTTGGTCGCGTCAATGCTCACCGATGCCTTGAGGTCCTGCATGTTCAGCAGCTCCAAGCTAATGTCGTCGTACCAGGCGGTTCCCGTCGACTGGCCCCAGCCGCCGAGGAGGCAGTTGATCTGCGCCGAGTCGTTCATCCCGGTCTCGAAGACAACCTCCACCTCGGTCCAATCCGTCGTGCCTGTGACCGCGGGCGTCTGCACGGGCTGGATGTTGTGGATGTTGAGGAGCGCGCCCCGGGCGCCCCGGACGTTCTCCGTCTTGATCCACGCCGAGAGCCGGTACATGGCCATCGGCTGCACGGCGACGGTGGCGCTCCACGAGAGATCCGCGCCCTCGGTGGAGGAGATGCACAGGCTCCGCCCGCCCTCGCGACCGATCTCGGCGTGCGTGAACTCCGCCTTCCCCGCCCACACAAAGGGCGCCCAGCCAACCGGCTGGCCGTCCGCGGACTCCTCGAACGAGGGATTCGGGAGGAGGTTCCCATCGGCCGAGGCCGCCCAGGCGAACACGAGGGCGAGGACGAGAGCGATGAGGGCGATGCTGTGAGTCATGGCAGGGCCTCCTTTGGTCGTGCGCCGTAGTTCGTCACCCTCGGAGACGAACCCTCGCGGCGACCCGGAACACCTGGTGCAGGCCGCCCGATGGCCAAGGGGGAATGGCGATCCACTTCCGACCGACTGAGGAGGCCCGACCTTGCCGAAGCCGGAGCTTGCAGCCGAGTTCAGCGAGTACTACACCTACGACCGGATGACCGCGTGGCTGAAGCAGGCCGCGCGCCTCTACCCGAAGCTCTGCCGGCTTCAGGACATCGGCAAGAGCTACGGCGGCAAGACGATCTGGTTGATGGAGATCACGGACGCGTCGAAGGGTGACTACGCCGAGAAGCCCGCTTACTACGTCGAGGCCAACGTCCACGCCTCCGAGGTCTGCGGCGAGGTTGTCTCCAGGTGGCTCATCCGGCGGCTCCTCACCGGCCATGCGTCGGACCGCGACATCCGGAAGCTGCTTGCGGAACGCACCTTCTACGTGCTGCCGCGAATCGCGGTCGATGGCGCCGACGTGTGCCTTACAACCCCCGAGAGGCTGCGCTCGAGCATCCGCCCGTACCCCTACGACGAGCCCCAGCCCGGCCTCACGCCCGAGGACCTGAACAGCGACGGCAAGATCCTCTCCATGCGCGTGAAAGACCCCTGCGGTTCGTGGAAGGTCTCGAAGCTCGACAAGCGCCTGATGGAGAAGCGCCTGCCCGACGAGGAAGGCGGGACGTACTACCGCCTCTTCCCCGAGGGCCGCATCCACAGGTGGGACGGACATGGCGTGAGCCTCGCGCCGAGCAAGTGGGGCCTCGACATGAACCGCAACTGGCCTCACGAGTGGGTGGTCGAGAGCGAGCAGCACGGCGCGGGGCCGATGCCTCTCTCCGAGCCCGAGACGCGCGCGGTCGCGGACTTCCTGATCACTCACCCGAACATCTGCGGCGTGCAGTCCCTCCATCTGACCTCCGGGGTCATCCTCCGCCCGTACTCGGCGAAGAACGACGAGACCTTCGCCACCCCCGACCTGGAGATCTACCAGGCTCTCGGCAAGAGGGGAACCGACCTGACGGGCTACCCCTGCGTCTCCATCTACCACGACTTCCGCTACGATCAGAAGCGCTTCATCCGCGGGGGCTTCCTCGACTGGGTGTACGAGGACCTCGGGCTGTTCGTCTTCTCGACCGAACTCTGGGACGCGTTCAAGACCGCCGGCATCGAGGAGCGCGACATCATCCGCTTCCTCATGTTCGACCGCACGCCGGAGCAAGAGAAGACGCTCCTCGACTGGAGCGACAAGGAACTCGACGGCGCCGGCTTTATGCCCTGGGAGAGGTTCCAGCACCCGCAACTCGGGGAGGTGGAACTCGGTGGCTGGGACTACTCCGCCGTCTGGGGGTCGCCGCCCCCGCGCTTCCGAGAGGAGATCGCCCGCACGAACGCCGAGTTCGCGATCGCGCACGCGAAGACGTCCCCTCTCGTGCGGATCGACGAGGCCAAGGCCGAAGCCATCGGCGAAGGCGTCTACCGCGTCTCCTGCACCGTGAGGAACTACGGGTTCCTCGCCACGAACGTCTCGGCGAAGGCGCTGGAGCGGAAGCTCGTGCGGCCGCTGCTCGCGGAGATCTCGCTCTCGCGCGGCTGCGCTCTCCGTGGCGGTAAGGAGCGGCAGGACATCGGGCAGCTCGAGGGTCGCTCGAACAAGCTCCGCCGGAGCTTCTTCGGGGCCGAGGCGACCGACAACGAGCGCTACGTGGAGTGGATCGTCGAGGGCGCGGCGGGAAAGACGGTCACCGTCACCGTCACCGGGCAGCGGACGGGCAAGCAGACGGCGAAGGTGAAGCTGCCGGGGTAGC
>CAZCER010000282.1:0-1963 GCA_964497385.1 uncultured Armatimonadia bacterium
CAGAGTTCGTACCCCCACGCGGGCTCGATCGCGCAGAGAAGCCGGCTGTCCGCGAGGTACACCGTCCCGTCCGGACCGACGGCCGGGTGCGCCGCCGCGCCCGCCACCTCGCCGCCGTGTCCGAGATAGGTCCAGGCGAGCTTCCCGTCCGGGCGAATGCAGTGGAGGCCCGAGCCGGCCGCGTAGACGTCGCCATCCTCGTCGACGGCAGGGGAGGAAACCGGAACGCCGGCGCCGATCTCGTACGTCCACTCGGGCTTGCCCGTCTCGTCGAGCGCGTACAACTTGGGCGCCGCCGCCACGTAGACGGCGCCGTCCGACCCGATGTTCGGCGACGAACTCACGTCGGCTTGGGTCGCGAAAGACCACTTGCGCGCTCCCTCGGCGGTGAGGGCGTAGAGGCCCGGCTTCCCGCGTCGTCCCGCGCCGGTGACGCCTACGTAGATCGTCCCGTCGGCGCCGACGGCGGGAGCGAATCCGCCGAACCCGCCAGGCAGTTCAAGGCTCCAGAGTTCCTCGCCCTCGGGCGAGAGCGCGCGGAAGACGCCCGCGTCGTCGCCGATGTAGATCACGCCGTCCTCGCCGATCGCCGGGGACCCGGAGTCTCCTCCGAGCGGCACGCGCCAGCGGATGTCGGGCGTCTCCGGCCCGATCGACTCGGCCAGGCCCGTGGCTCCCGCGTCACGCCCGAAGCGGGGCCACGCCGACTCGGCGAGCCCCCAGCCCTGAGCGTCCGCCCGACCGATCGGGAGCAGGCAGAGCGTGACCACAGCGAGCCACGGAGCGAGACTGGGCTTGCGGCGGGGTTCCATCCGGTGCGCTCCTTCCGAACCTGTCGCCGCGCCGCGCTCTCACGGAAGCATCGATTCCGTTCTTGACAGCGGCGCGAGCCAATTCTAGACTCTTATCGAGAATGATTATCACTAGCGACCCGGGAGCCGACGGCATGGAAGACTCGAGACTCAGGATGACGCCGCAGCGGCGCGTGATCCTGGATGAACTCGTCCACTCGAAGCGGCATCCCACGGCGGATGAGCTGTACGCGGCGGTGCGGGAGCGCATTCCGAACATCAGTCTTGGGACTGTCTACCGCAACCTGGAGGTCCTCTCCTTCCAGGGCCTCGTACGGAAGATCGAGGTCGGGGGCGCCCAGCGGCGCTACGACGCCGACACGTCGCGCCACAACCACATCCGATGCACCGAGTGCGGACGTGTGGATGACGTGCACACCGATCTCTCCGCGGACATCGAGCGCCGATGCGCGCGCGCTACAGGCTATCAGGTGCGTTGGCACCATGTGGAGTTCACTGGGATCTGCCCGGAGTGCAAAGCGAGAATGGACGCCGTGGCGAAGGGCTGAACGTTCGGTTCGGACGCGCGGCTGGATGGATGAACGCCGACCTGATTCTCGGCGGCGGCGGAGGTTGCCTGGAAGGGAGAACCTGGATGCGCCACACGGCAGCCGCCCCGCGCTCCTTGCGGTCGGCCCTCGACCGCCTCTACTCCCACTACACCCGCCCCGCGTTCGTGCATCCCGATCCCCTGGAGTTCGTCCCACGCGAAGGCCCCCTTGTGGAGCGCGAGTTGCTGGGGCTCATCGCCTCGTCGCTCGCCTACGGGCAGGTAGGTCAGATCCTACGGAGCGTGGGCGAGGTGCTGAGCAGACTCCCGGCTGTCGGCGAGCTGCTCCCCGGCCTGTCACGCTCGGAACTCGACGACCGCCTGGAGGGCTTCCGGCACCGCTTCACGACGGGCGCCGAGCTTGCCGCCCTCCTCTGGGGCGCTCGTGTGCTCGCCGAGAAGCACGGCTCACTCCACGCGGCGTTCGCGGAAGCGCTGAGACGGGGCGACGCGACGGTGCTCCCCGCGCTCGAACGCTTTGTCCACGACCTGCGGGAGTGCGGAGGTCTGCCCCGCTGTCATCTCCTCCCCTCGCCCGCCGACGGCAGTGCCTGCAAGCGTC
>CAZCER010000282.1:1973-6982 GCA_964497385.1 uncultured Armatimonadia bacterium
ACGCCGTCGACCCCGGAGGCTGGGACGGCGTGTCGCCGGAGATCCTTGTCGTGCCGCTGGATGTGCACATGCACCGCATCGCGAGGCGCTTAGGACTCACCCGGCGCCGCACCGCCGACCAGCGTACGGCGCTTGAGGCAACCGAAGGCTTTCGGAGGTTCCAGCCCAAGGACCCCGTGCGCTACGACTTCGCTCTCACAAGACTTGGCATCAGATCGGAGCGGAGCTATGACGCTCTGCCCCGGTGTTGCGCGTAACCTCGCGGGGGCGCTTGGCGCTTCCGACCAGATCCGAAAGGACGATCGCGAATGTCTTGTCTCGTCACCCAGCCCGCCCCTGACTTCACCGCTGAGGCCGTCCTCCCCGACGGCGCGTTCGGCGAGATCAAGCTCTCCGACCTCAAGGGCAAGTACGTCGTTCTCTTCTTCTACCCCCTCGACTTCACGTTCGTCTGCCCCACCGAGATCATCGCGTTCGACAAGAAGGTCGAGGACTTCAAGAAGCGCGGCTGCGAACTCATCGGTGTCTCCGTGGACTCCAAGTACAGCCACTGGGCCTGGCGCAACACCCCCCCCAACGAGGGCGGCATCGGCCAGGTCGGCTATCCGCTCATCGCCGACCTGAGCAAGGACATTTCCCGCGCCTATGGCGTCCTTTTCGACAACGCCGTCGCCCTCCGCGGGCTCTTCCTGATCGACAAAGAGGGCGTCGTCCGCCACGAACTCGTCTTCGACCTGCCGCTCGGCCGCAGCGTGGACGAGGCCATCCGAGCGCTCGACGCCTTGATCCACTACGAGAAGCACGGTGAGGTCTGCCCCGCGAACTGGAAGCCCGGCGAGGAAGCCCTGGAGGGATCGGCGGAGGGCGTCGCCGGCTATCTCGCGAAGCACGCGGAGTAACGAAACGATGGCGCACATCCCCCGGCCGGCCGCAACTCGGCTGGTCTCCCCCTCTCCGCGAGCGGAGAGGGGGCCGGGGGTGAGGTATGACCGCCCCGGCGCCCGTGATCGTGCGTCCGTGCGGCAGGAAGAGGCAACCATGGCGAGCGCGTTCGAGGCGGTTAGGATCACGGAACGGGTCTACTGGGTCGGAGCCATCGACTGGGCGCTCCGGAACTTCCACGGCTACCTCACCGCGCGGGGGAGCACCTACAACGCCTTCCTCGTGATGGCCGACCGGGTGACGCTTATCGATGCGGTGAAGGCCCCGTTCAGGGCCGAACTGCTCAGCCGCATCGCCTCCGTGATCGACCCAGTCAAGATCGACGTCATCGTCTCGAACCACGCTGAGATGGACCACTCGGGGTGCCTGTGCGACGTCGTGGCCGAGACCAAGCCGAGCCTGGTGGCCGCCTCCAAGGCCGGCGTCGAAGCGCTTCGCGACCACTTCCGGCCGCCTTTCGAGATCACCACGGTCGCGGATGGTGAGTCGCTCAGCCTCGGCAACGCCACCCTCACCTTCCTCGAGACGAAGATGCTTCATTGGCCTGACAGCATGGTCACGTACCTCGCCGAGGAGAAGCTGCTCTTCAGTCAGGACGCCTTCGGCATGCATCTCGCCAGCGCCGAGCGGTTCGCGGACGAACTCCCCCGCGACATCCTCGACTACGAGGCCGCCAAGTACTACGCGAACATCGTGATGCCCTTCGCGCCCGTCGTGGGGAAGGCGCTCGCTCGCATACAGGAACTCGGTCTCGAGTTCGACATGATCGCCCCGGACCATGGGCCGATCTGGCGCACGAAGGAGGGCATCGACGGAATCCTCGTCGACTACGCCCGCTGGGCCGAGCGCAAGCCCACCAAGCGCGTCGTCGTGACCTACGAGACGATGTGGGGCAGCACGGAGAGGATGGCGCACGCGATTGGCGAGGGCGTCGCGGCCGGTGGGGCGAGTCCCCAACTCATGCCTCTCAGCGGCTCGCACCGCTCCGACATCGCGACCGCCGTGCTCGACGCCGGCGGCCTCGTGGTCGGCGCCCCGACGATGAACAACACCATGTACCCCGCGGTCGCCGATGTGCTCTACTACCTGAAGGGCCTCGCGCCGAAGGGCCTTGTTGGCGCCGCGTTCGGAAGCTACGGCTGGAGCGGCCAGGCCCCGAAGCAGGTCGCGGAGATCCTGGGAGAGATGAAGGTCGACCTCGTCGCCGAGCCCCTCCGCGTGAAGTACGTCCCCGACGCCGAGGCCCTCAACCAGTGCTTCGCCCTTGGCCGCCAGGTGGCCGAACGGGTGCTGACGCTGGTCTCGTAGGGGCGGCGGCTTGCCCCGCCCATCGACTGGGGCTGGTCTGTCGCTCCGAAGGTCCGCACGCGCCCACGTTCGAATGCCACGCGGCAGCGCCGGCGGTTCCGCCGGATCGAGAGGGGCACGGTGCGTGAACCACGTCGAGCGCTTCCGCGCGGTCATGGGCTTCGAGCCGGTCGATCGTCTGCCCAGGTGGGAATGGGCGACTTGGTGGGACCGCACCATCGCTAACTGGCGGACGCAAGGCTTGCCCGACGATGTGCGAACCGTCTCCGAGATCAGCGACTACTTCGGCCTCGACCCCTACCGGCAGTTCTGGTTCTCCACCTCTGACCCCGCGGTCGCCGCGGAGGTGGGCCCCATCGGCGGCGCCATAGCCAGCATGGACGACTACCTCCGCATCCGCCCGGCCCTCTTCCCCTCCCACGAGGCCGACGTCGAGGCGATGGCGCCCTTGCGCGAGAGCCAGGCACGAGGCGAAGTCGTCGTGTGGATCACCCTCGAGGGCTTCTTCTGGTTCCCGCGCACGCTGATGGATTTCGAGGGCCTCAGCCTTGCGTTCTACGACCAGCCCGAACTCATCCACCGCATCAACCAGGACCTGGCCGACCACAACGTGCGGCTTCTCGAGCGGGTCGCGCGGACGTGCGTCCCGACCTTCGCGACCATCGCCGAGGACATGTCCTACAACCACGGGCCCATGCTCTCCGAAGCGCATTTCGACGAGTTCCTCGCGCCCTACTACCGTCAGGTCGTTCCCCGGCTGCAGGAACTCGGGGCCATCCCGATCGTGGACACGGACGGCGACGTGACGGAGATGGCGCCCTGGCTTCTGCGGGAGGGTGTGCGCGGAGTGCTCCCGCTCGAACGCCAGGCCGGGGTGGACGGCATGGCGCTACGCGAACGCTATCCCGACCTGTGCCTGGTCGGCCACTTCGACAAGATGGTCATGGACAAGGGTGAGGAGGCGCTGCGACAGGAGTTCGAGCGTCTCCAGCCCCTCATGCGCAGCGGGGGCTTCATCCCCAGCGTCGACCATCAGACGCCACCGCACATCACGCTCGATCAGTACCGCGTGTACCGGCGGCTGCTCGATGAGTACACGGTGGTGTAGGGGGCTGCCGTCAACGGAGCCTCTCCCCCCACCGAACCCTTCGTCTCCCGCTGCGTCCACACTCACGGAGCGGAAGGAAGTGATGCGGCATGACACTCCGTTGGATCTCCGGTTCGGCACTCGTGGTCCTCGCGATGCTTCTGGCGCGGGTGGCGCTCTGCCAGCCTGGCCCGGCCCAGCCCCTGCCAGGCGCGGGCGGAGGGTACGATCCGCTTGCCGTGGACGATGCCGAGATACAGACCCTCGACCTCGTTGTCCATGACACTGCGCGCGACCGTGACATCCCGGTCCTCATCTACCTGCCGGCGAACACCGAGCCGCAGCCTGTCGTGCTCTTCAGCCACGGGCTCGGAGGAACGCGCAACGGCTCCGCCTATCTCGGCAAGCACTGGGCAGGCCGCGGCTATGTCGCCGTGTTCACCCAGCACCCCGGCAGCGATGACTCCGTCTGGCGCAATGTCCCGCTCCGTGAGCGCATGACGGCCATGAACACCGCCGCGTCCGCGCAGAACTTCATGCTCCGCGTGCAGGACATCCCCGCGGTGCTCGATGCGCTCGAGGTCTGGAACGCCTCGGCCGACCACCCCCTCCACGGCCGCCTCGACCTCGAGCATATCGCCATGACGGGCCACTCGTTCGGCGCCGTGACGACCCAGGCCGTGAGCGGCCAGGCGTGACCTCTCGGAGGCGTTCGGCTCCGTGTCCATCCCGTGGATGCTCATGACCGGCACCGAGGACGTCTCGCCCATCGGAGACCAGGACGCCGCCTCCCGGCAGGCCGTCTACCCCGCCCTCCCGCCCGGCGACAAGTACGAACTCGTGCTCGATGGCGCGAAGCACTCCGTCTTCACCGACGGCGCTCTCCCCGGTGACCGAGGCCGCCGCAACCCGAACCACCATCCCGCCATCCTCGCGCTCTCGACCGCCTTCCTCGACGCCTATCTGCGCGCCGACGCGGACGCCCTCGCGTGGCTCCAGGGCGACGGTCCGCGCTCCGTCCTGGAGGAGGCCGACCGCTGGCAGACTAAGTAGTCGGCGGCCGGGGGGGGCGTGGCGCGGAGGCGTGTGACCATGACCGACTGCGTGAGGACTGACGGGCTCGACATCGACGTGATTCGTGAGGCCGCCGAGCGCGTCACGGACGTGGTGCTCCGCACGCCGCTCATTCCAAGCCCGCGGCTGAGTGAGGATGGCTCGTGCGAGGTCTTCCTGAAGTGCGAGAACCTCCAGCACGGCGGGGCCTTCAAGGCGCGCGGCGCCTGCAACGCCATCTTCCAACTCACGGAGGAAGAGGCCCGCGCCGGGGTGGTGACGCACTCCTCGGGCAACCACGCAGCCGCGGTCGCGCGAGCCGCTCGTCTCCGCGGCGTCACGGCCCACGTCGTCATGCCCCGCGACTCGGCGGCCACAAAGCTCGAGGCCGTGCGGCGGCTGGGCGTCGAGCCCATCCTCTGTGAGCCCACGGCGGAGGCGCGCCAGGCGGCGGCCGATCGCATCGTCCGGGAGAGGGGCGCGATCCTCATCCACCCCTACAACGACCCACGCGTGATCGCCGGGCAGGGCACGGTAGGCCTCGAGATCGCGGAGCAGGCCGAGGGGCTGGATGCGGTGATCGTCCCCGTGAGCGGTGGCGGGCTCCTGAGCGGGTGCC
>CAZCER010000283.1:0-6970 GCA_964497385.1 uncultured Armatimonadia bacterium
TACTACCGGCTTCTCAAGGTGGGCTACCTCGCCGCCAAGTTCGCCGACCCGCGCACCCGCCTCGTGATGGATGACGGCCGTCTCGCTCTGAGCGTGGAGACCCGGGAGTACGACCTGATCGTCTGTGACTTGGTGCTTCCCTGGGAGGAATCGGCCGGCTGGCTGTACACCCGGGAGCACTTCCGGATCGCGCGCAACCGGCTCCGCTCGGGAGGCGCGTTCTGGCTTTGGCTGCCCCTCTACCAGATGTCCGAGCGCGAGTTCGCAATCCTCGCACGGACGTTCCTGCAGGTCTTCCCCGATGCCGAGGTCGTGCGAGGGGACTTCAGCCGGACGCGCCCGATCGTGGCGCTTGTTGGCTCGCGCGATCGAGGCCTCGGGGAGGCCGACGAGGACGCGCGAGCTTACCATGCCGGCTCGTTGGCGCTCCCGCATGGCGCGCCCGACCTCCTCAACACCGACGACCACCCCGTCGTGCCCTATCTCGCCGCCGAGAGCCGTCGACGTCGCGACGCTTTCACCGGCGAGCCGCTCGAGCGCTACCTGCGAGGGCTCCGGCCGTAGCGCGGGCTCAGTCGCGCACGAGACGCGCCTCCCAGGGCGCAAGATCCAGAGCGACGCTCCGCCCATGCCACTCCAAGCGGCCCAGTTGGCGCTCATGCGTCGCGTTGACCAACACAACGGCCTCGGAGCCGTCCGGCGCGCGGTACGCGTTGTGCAGGATCGCCGGGTGCGCGCGTCCGCCGTACTCCGTCGCGGACGCCGTAAGGACCGGAGGACGGAGCATGCGCCCCAGCAGCAGATACGGCCGGCCCTCACCGGAGAAGAGTCGGACCCATTGGCTCATCATCGCGTGGTCCGGCGGGAACTCCGGTCGATCGACGATCCGCGTGGAACCGTCGTCGAGGACCTCCTCGAGGACGAGGTCATCGACCCACACCGTCCCCGGTCCGCTGACATGCAACATGATGCGCAGGAACTCGCCCTCGGCCGGGACCGTGAACGTCGCCTCCCCGAGCGACCACTCGCCGCCCGCTTCGGGCATCGGGATGCGCCAACTCCCTGTTGACCGGAGGTCTCCCGTGAGTGTCGCGAGGTTGATGGCGTTGGGGCGCGCAAGCCCCTCCGAGCGAAGCCACGCGGAGAGCCGATAGGCGCCTCCCGCGTGGAAGGTCTCCCCGATCATGAGGTTCCGCGAGACCTGAACGACATCGTCCTCGGCCTGATTGCGGAGCCGCAGGCTGCTCCCGCCGCCATGGCGCACCTCGGCGTCGCGCGCGCACTCCCCGCGCCAGACCTCGTCTTGCCAGCCCGCCACGCGATCCCATCCGGCGGGCGCGTCGCCCACCCACTCCTCAAAGTCGCCGTTCGCGAGAAGAGGGCCGGCGCCGGTCTCCCGCGAGGGCGTGAAGTGCGGGATCTGGCCGTTCACGAGGCAGTAAGCCTGTAGGTACAGATCGTTCGTGCGCGGGTTGCTCTGGAACACCGGCAGATACTCGTGATAGAGGTACCCGAACACGGAGGCCGGCTCGCGCGGCGGGCTCTGGCCGAGCGCCTCCCAGTCACGGTAGTCCTGAATCGCCGCCTCCTGGATGAAGTGCTCGTTGGGCTCCTCGAAGCACACCACCGCCTCAGGATCGAGGCTCCGGCAGCGCGCGAGAAGGCTCCGCAACTGCTCGCGGAAGACCTCCGTCATCCAGAGCCCCGGACCCGGCGGGTGCCCATGATCGGTTCGGTAGCACGCGGGGAAGCGCCCGCCAACGACTTGGTCGACCTGCACCATGTCCGCGCCGCGCGCGGTGAGGGCCTGTCCTATGTCGTCGAACCACGCGCGCGTCCACGGGTCGCCGGGGCATAGGCACGCGTTCTCTCCCCCTCGAAGCCAGGAGCCCTTCATGGTGTAGAGCGATCCGTCGCGATTGTGGACGGCGTGCGGGCGCGCGGTCGCGTCGAACCGCTCGCGGTCATCCCAGCGGAAGCGTCCATCGCCCTGGTCCTCGAAAGTCAGCGTGTAGTGATAGCCGGAGGGCCACGGGAACACGTGGGCGCCCATCGCGCGTTGTGCCCCCGTCAGGCTCCGGAACGCCTCATCCGACGGGAAGACCGGGAAGTAGTCCGGGGTCACCCAGCTCTCGACCTTCTCCCAACCCCAGTACGCCGCGATGAGTGGGAGATCCGTCGGGAAGCAACGCTTCCAGTAGTTCGTGAACCACTGCTCGATGCTCTCGGGCTCCGCGAGCCATCCCCGGTGGAAGCGCACCATTGGCGCGCCCTCGCGGAGCCACTCGGGCAGATCGTCGCGCTCGGCGTAGGTGCGCCGGCACCAGTGCTGTCTTTCCGCCCAGGCCTTGTAGACGTCCGCCGCGTCACGCCAGTCAGTCTCAGTCTCTCCTTCGGGTGCGGCGAACGCGCCGAGGACGATGTCGTAGTCCTGGGCATAGGCTCCGGTCACGAAACACCGCTCGGTCCAGACGACGCGGACGCCTGAGCCCGTCCGACCCAGGGATGCACGCTTCGGATAGCCCGCCGCGTCATAGGCGGCGGTGTACACCCCGACCTCGGGGCCGTAATAGCAGGCGAACTGGGCGGCGAGCGTCCCCGGCTGCTCGGCCGAGACCCATGTGTCGGCGTCCCACTCCGCAGGCGCGCGATAGACCCCGCCCTTAGTGTGCCCGAGCACGGCCCGGTCCTGCCCGCTGCCGGTGAGCGGCGCGCGCAGGGCAAGGCCGGGGAGAGAGACCTCCTCGAGCGCCCGGGGCTCGGGCACGTCAGCGGCCAGACGAAACCGAACGAGGGGGTCGCCCTCGGCCACGCTGACCGTGCACGCGCACGCGATGCCCGTGTCCTCGAGGCCAGCATACCGAACGATCACCCCGGCGGAGCCGGCTCCTTCTTCGACCTCGTAGGTGACCTCGGCGGCGCTTGCGCTCGACACGTACCGCCTGTCGGCTCCGTCACCCTCGCGCATCGAGACGGCCAAGGCGAAGAGCCAGTCCGCCCCCGCCTTGTCGACGAGTTCGAGACCGGTGCGGAGGTCGACAAGGGACACGATCGCGCCCTTCCGCGCCTTGCCGAGGGTTAGCTCAACGGCCCCGTTCCGGAGCGCGACGCTCTCGGCGTCTTCCGACGCCCCCACCACTCCGCCCTGCCCGATAGCCTTGCTCGCGACCGCGAAGCCGGCCGCCGTTGCCAGGAACTCGCGTCTCTTCATCGTTGACCTCCCCATCTCGCGCCGCGCTCTCCGGCGCCTTCCGGGGAGACGAGGGGCTGACCTGCGTGGGCGAGGTTGGGCGGACCTGGCCGCGGCCGACGCGCCATCCGCCTCCGTCGAGCGCCGTGGATTCCGGCGCCGCGGCCTCTGTAGACGAACGCGGGCCCCGCCCCGAGGGGCGAGACCCGCGCCGTCGATCCTGGTTCTGCGTCCGCTCCGACTACTTCGCCGGCGGAGCGTCGACGGAGGCGTCCGCGCCGACCTGCTCCTCGGTCGCCCCCGACGCGGCCGCCTTGCCCGTCTTGTCGGTGGGGGTCGTTCCCGCGCCGTCGTCGGTCTTCTTCGAGCACGAGCAGAGGCCCGCGACAAGGCCGCCGAGCAAACACGCCGCGCACATCCAGGTCATGAGTCTGCGCATCTACGTACATCCCTCTCAGGCATGGCTCCCTCGACGGGGCCTGGCTATGAGACTACCACTCGTGGTCGGGGCAGCACTTGGCGTAGCAGTTGCCCGTCGCGCCCGAGATCATGTTGGCGCACGTCCACTTGTAGTAGTTCGACCACTTAGTGCCGCCGGTCTCGCTGATCTTGCGCGAGAAGAGGCTGTTCTCGGAGCACGAACGGCCCCACTTGGCGTGGCCGTCGAAGAACGCGTAGTTCCAGCCGCCATTGTGGATCTCGGCGTCTCGCGTGCCGCTCCAGGCCGACCAGTGCGAGAAAGCCGCGTTCGAGCCCGTATGAGACCACTGGGCGTAGACGTTGATGTCGGAGGGCGACGGCACGCTCGGGAACGGGTGCGGGAGATAGCCCGTGTTGTTGCAGCCAAGGTCGCCGGCCAGAAACGTGCCGCTCGGAGACTTGATCGAGGCGTCGCTCCGCGCGCCCGCCAGACCGTTGTAAAAATAGCCGATCTCCGCATAACCGCTGTACACGTTCGTACCCATGGCCGCCGAAGGACACTTATAGAGTTGGGTGTTCTTGACGTACGGCTGGATGGCGTTCATGGGGCCCATGTTGTGGCGCCCGAGCCAACCAGGCGTCGGGATCCACGTGTTGTACATGGAGATCGACCCGCCGATCCACTGATAGGCGAGCGGGAACGTCTCATCGTTGTCCTGCACATAGGACAGGATGCCGGTCGCGATCTGTCTCACGTTGCTGAGACAGCTCGTCTGCCGGGCCTTCTCCCGGGCCTTCGCGAACACCGGGAACAGGATGGCTGCAAGAATGGCGATGATGGCGATGACTACGAGCAACTCGATTAGCGTAAAGCCTCGGCGCACTAGACAGACTCCTCTCTTCCACGCGCTCAAAGCGCGATGTGGGGCTGGCCTGGGCGCGTCGTGAGGACCCGCTACACGCGCCGGAAACGCCCAAGGAAACCCTCGGCGAGGCTCAACTCCCAGCCTCTAGGGAGGAGCGCTTCCGCGATGCTTCCCCGTCTGCTCGGGTCTTCATCCTCGCGGAGGGCTCGGGCGATAGGCTGACCGTAAGTATAACGACTCGGCCGTGCCACGCACAAGACGCGGCAGCGATGCGCTCGGTGAAGCCATCCATGCCGGAGGTGGACCTCACACAAACGCGGAATCCAGCCGCCGCGAGAGACTTGGCGGGGCGTCGATCCAGGCGGTGACCTCGGTGGGCGACGGCAAGACGCGCAACTGGGAGGAGGTCCTTTGGCGCGAGTGGAGGCGCACTCGCGACGAAGGCCTCGCCGCGCTCATCTGGGACTCGCTTGCCGACGCGGAGCCCACCGATGAAGCGCGCCAAGCCGTCAGCGGCTGGGGGCACTGCACGATGGCGGTGATCGGGGCCCTCGTCGGCCTGATTCTCGGCGCGTTCGTCGTCGGCGCGTTCGTCGGCCCCGACGCCGACGCGCTGACCTTCGGACTGCTCGGCCTCGGGGTGGTCGCCGGGATCGTTGGCGGCTGGAAGCACTCCAAAGCGCAGTGGCGCCGGACCCTCGAACGGGCGCCGACCTGGCGGCGGCTCCTCCGGGTCCTGAAGTACGACCTGGAGTGGTGGGCCGCCGCGCACGCTGCGCTCGGCTTAAGGCCGCTCCCCGACCCATCCGGCCCTCCGGCGGCGACCTGGTCCGCGACCGGCATGCCGTCCTACGCTCTGCGCCAACGCATCCCCTGGTGGAAGGATCCGCCAGGCTACAGCGAGTTGGTCCGGGCGCTCCGACACCCGGACGCCCCGGACTGGGCGCACGCTATCGCCGAGCCGATCGACGAGCGCGATCCGCCCGACCCGCGCGCTCTGTGCGATGAGCTGGGGGCGGGAGACGCCGCGCAGCGATGGCGCGCGCACCTGCGGCTTCTCGAGATGGAGGGCCGCGCGGTCCCCGCCATAGCGGACGCCATGAGCAACGTGCGCATGAGCTGGAAGCGCGGCATGGAGATGCTTCGGTGGATCGGCGCACGCACCGAAGCCCGGTTCGGCGACCGCATGCCGAACCTGGTCTGCCCGCGCTGCTATGCCGCCCTGCGACGCCAGAAGCCCGGATTGGCCCTGGCACGCAACCCGGAGTACATCGCGTGCCGCTCCTGCGGGTACAGCCGCGAGGCCATCGCCCATGGCGGAAGCGTGATCTGCACGCTCGACTCGACCGACGATCGTGAGTGCGTCGCACGCGGCGGAACGCTTCGCGTGAACTGGCTCGCGCGCGCCCGGGCGCGCGACTTCGAAGGGCAGGCGCTGTTCGACTTCGATGAGGTCGAGATCGTGAACGCCACCGACGACGAGGTCCGGCACTTCCTCGTGGACATCGCGAACGACACCGACGCGGAGCGGCGCAAGGCCTACCGGCGCCTGGCCGTGACCGTGGGGGCCGACTGCCGGCTCGGGCCCAACACGCTCGCGGCCCTCCGTGAGTGCTTCCCGAGAGCGCGCCGCTGATCGGGCTTCGCTACAGAACCTCGCCCGCGGCGCTCCGGATGCTCGCGATCTTCGCGGCAATGTCGGAATGGGTGTGGTCGGGGTGGGTCGCGATCATCACCGACCGGTTCAGGATGTCGAGCGACCTCGCGCACTGGTCGGCCGAGTAGTTCATGCGGCATTTGGCGTTCTCGAACAGGTTGTACGGGTTCATCGCCGGATGGCGCGCGCCACTCCTCTGCAGCACCTGGTCCCACTCCGTGTAGACGTGCCGTCCGGTCTTCCCGGCCACGGTTCCTCCCACGAGTTCCGCGAACCGGCCGGCCTGCGCCTCCGACGGCAGTCGGTAGACGACCTGCGCGCCGCACTCCCAGTCCGGGCTGTTCGAGGGGGCCGCCGTGAGGCCTGTGTCGGCGGTCTCCGCGAGAATGCGCTTCTTCTCGGCCCGCGTCGCCTCGATCATGCCGCCGATGCGATCAAGTTGGACGTTCATCATCGCGCCCATGATCTCCGATGCGCGGGAGCCGTTCGAGGCGAAGGGCTTCACGTCGTCGTCGCGGCCCGTCCAGTAGAAGTTGCAGCAATCGATCATCCCAAACGCGACGCGCGCCACGTCATCGCGATCGGTCACGATCGCCCCGCCCTCGCCGCACGTCATGTTCTTGAAGTAGTTGAAGCTGAAAGCGCCGGCGTCGCCGATCGAGCCCGCCATCCGGCCCTTGTAGGCGCCCCCCACGCACTGGCACGCGTCCTCCACGATCAGAAGGTCGTTCTCCTTCGCCACCGCGCCGATCGCGTCCATGTCGCAGACGAGGCCCCACATGTGCACGGGGATGACCGCTCGCGTCCGCGGTCCGAGGGCGGCGGCCAGCGCCTCCG
>CAZCER010000284.1:0-6922 GCA_964497385.1 uncultured Armatimonadia bacterium
CTGGGCATGATCTCGGCCGGTCTCCGTTCACCGCCCCGCGCGGGGTGACGCGACGACGTCGACGTCACCTATCACTCGAGGGTCCGACAAGCAACCCACCCAACCGCACACAGCCGTGCGAACCACGGCCGTCCGCGGTCAGCGAGCGCCAAACGGCTTCTCCACTCTATACTCGACGATCCCGCCGGAACCTGCTAGTGCGCCGGATTATAGACCACCGGCCCGGGCACGGTCAAAAGCGTTCCGGGGCATGATTCGCGCGCCGCCGCCCGAAGAGAGGGCTCAACAGGCGACTACTCCGTGACAGGGAGACGCGCCGGCGCTAGAATCACCCGATGGCTGTTGCGCGGCCGGAGGGAACGGAGCCGGGCTTTGGACATCGCGGGCAAGCTTACGGGCGTTGTCGTCTTCGTGGTCGGGATCGCGCTGCTTGGCGTGGTCTTCCGGTACACCGTGAGCACCATCGGAGACGCCGAGTCGGCGGTCCGCCAGGGGCACCTGCTCATGGATCCGCTCTTCGGCGGTCCGAGCGCGGCCGCGCCCGCCGCGGCGAGGAGCCGTCCGCCGGCGAGACGCGAGCGCGACGGCTCGAACGGCTCGGAGGAATCGGCGTCAGCCGAATCGGCCTCCGCGTCCGTGGAGTCCGAAGAAGAACTCTCGCCTCTGGTGCGCTTTGGGATGATCGTCGGAGCGCGCATCGTGGGGTTGTGCGCGCTGGGCTTCCTGGCCGGCGTGATCGCCACTCAGGGAGCGAGGATGTGCGGGGCGTTTTCGCCGCCGTCCCGAAGGGAGCAGTAGCAGTGAGGAACTCCATCCGACGCCACCTCGCGGTGTTCGGCCTGGTCGCCGCGGCTCTTGGCGTCTTGGCGCCGACCGCGTCGGCGACGTTCGATGTGGACGTCGTGCGGGGTTGCGACAGCCTCGACATGGGCGACTATGTGCGCGCCCAGCAGTACTTCGCGCGCGCGGTGGCCGCTCGCCCGACCTACCCGTTGGGCCACCTTGGGCTCGGCATTGTCGCGCTGCAGTCGGGAGCCGCGTTCGGGCGCGAAGCCGAACTGGAGTTCGCGAGCGCCGGCGCTCTGCCGCAGGCCCTTGCCGGTCTCGGTTACGTCGCGCTGGCGCAGGGCGACTACGACCTCGCGCAGCTCTGCTTCTCGGACGCCGACGCCGTATGCGGCTCGCAGATGCCGGACGTGCTGCTTGCGAAGGGCTACGCCGCGCTCTGCTCCGGAGACGCCTCGGCCGCCATCGCCGCCGAGTCGGCCGGCCGCACGCGACAGGGCAACCCCGCTCTCGCGAACGCGATCGCGGCTGAGCGGCACGCCATGAACCGGAACGGCGCCACGGCGTCGGTCATGTCGGATCGCGCCCTCGAGGATCTCGACGGACAGATGGTCCACAGTCGCGGCATGATCCGCCTGAACCCGCCGCGCGGGGTCGCCGACGGGATGTCGCCTCTCTCGGAGTGGGCCCCCACGGTGGGCGGTCGTCCCGCGTCCGGACCGCTCACGATCGCGGCGCCCGGGGAGGGCGGCGAGGTCAGCGGGACCGCGCTCATCCACGTGCTGCTTCCCCCCAACATCGGCGGCGCCCAGCCGTACGTCAGCGTACACATCGACGGCAAGCTGCTGCGCAACTACGATCGCCGCCCGTACCGCTTCGAGTGGGACACCACCCGGGTCGCGCCCGGGACGCACACCATCCGCGTTTCCGTGCGCCGCAATCTGCTCGAGGACCCCGTCGCGACGGCCGAGCGGACCTGCGTGGTGCGGGAGGAGGGCGTCCTTCCCCAGCTCGGTCCCGAGTATGGGAGCGCCTTCCAGCGTCTCACGAAGATCCTCGCCAGCCCCACTCTCGCTCCGTGGTGGCGCGACGCCCTCAGCGCGCTCTCGGCCGGCAGCCTCGTGCTGCCCCCGCCGCCGTCGGGCCAAGGCGCGGGCTTCGTGCCCAGGCGGGAGATCGAGACTCGCCCGCAGCCCGAGCCGCTTCCCCGCCGCGATCCCGAGACGACGCCCGACGGCCCGGGAGCCATGGGCGGCGTCCCCGCGGCGTACGGGGCGGGAGGCCCTTCGGTCGCCCTGTACTTCGACGACGGTCCCCATCCGTTCATCACCCCCGCGATCCTCGCCATCCTCAAAGAGAAGAACGTCAAAGCGAGCTTCTTCTTGGTGGGAAGCCAGTGCGAGAAGTACCCGGACCTTGTCCGGCTCATCGCGCGGGAGGGCCACACCGTCGGGGCGCATTCCTACTCGCACGTGAATCTCACGAACCTCTACCCGGCGGAGCTGGAGACCGAGATAGCCGGCTGCGCGCATCTCATCGGCAACATCCTGGCCGACGATCGGCGCGGCCGGCCAGCCCCCGTGCGCTTCTTCCGCTGTCCGGGCGGCAATGTGAACGCGGCGGTGAACCAGTCCATCCGGCGCGCCGGCCTCATCGCGCTCGATGAGGGCATCTACAACACCTGGGGCTACATGGAACTCACCCCGGACGAGATCGTGGACCTCACCCTCCAGTCGCCGCACGACATCATCCTGCTGCACAACGGCGAGGACAAAAGCGTTTTCGCGCTCCCACGGCTTATCGATGAGCTGCGCGCGCGCGGCTACGCCTTTGCCACCGCTGACCAACGCTACCCCGCCGAGTGATCGCCAGTGACGAGAATCGAACGGATCCGCACCCACCGCCGGCTCGCCGTCGCGGCCGGCCTGTTCTTCTGGGCCGCCCAGGCGGGCGCTCAGGACGGGCGGTGGCTCGACAGCGACTTCTCCTCACAGCCATACCCCTACGCGTCGGCCGTCGATTTCGGAGGCGCGCCGATCCCGACCGGGGCCCATGGCTTCGTGCGCAAGGCCGCGGACGGGACTCTGCGCTTCGAGGATGGCGCGCGCGCCCGATTCTTCGGCGTGAACATCGCGAAGGACGCGCTCTTCGTCGACGACGCGGCGATGGACCGGATGGTCGAGGTGATCCGTGCGGCGGGGCTCAACCTCGTGCGCCTGCACCACTTCGACGGCCCGGACGGCATCCTTAGCGGCAAGCGCGACGTCCTGGACCTCTTCACCGCCGAGAGGCTCGACCGGCTGGACCGATGGATCGCCAAGCTCGGCAAGGTCGGCGTCTACGTGTACATCGATCTGCTCGACTACCGGGTGTTCGACGCGGCGGACGGCATTCAGGGGGGAGAGCGACTCGGCCGCGGCGCGAAGCCCTACGTGGTTCTGTCACCCGAGTTGCAGTACCTGGCGAAGGAGTACGCCGCGAAGCTGCTCCGAGACCATGTGAACCCCTACACCGGCCTCCGGTACGTCGAGGACCCCACCATCGCGTTCGTCGAGATCTACGACGAGAACGGGCTGTTCATCCGTCGGGGCGACATCCCGACCTTGCGCGCCCCTTTTCGGCAAGACTTCGGCCGGCTCTGGAACGCATGGCTCAAGCGCGAGCACCAGACCACCGCCAGGCTCCGCGAGGCCTGGACCGACCCGAACACCGGCCAGTGTCCTCTTCTGGAGCGAGAGTCCCTGGAGCAGGGCAACCTCGACCTCCCGCGGCTCGTTCTTCGGCCGCCGAACGAGCCGATGTCCAACACCGGGCTCGACGGCGCGGCCCGGATGAACGACGCGGTGCGCTTTCTCTCCGAGCTGCAGGCCGCGTTCCTGTCCGACATGCATCGGCACTTGCGCTCGATCGGCGTGAAGGTCCCGATCGGCGCCGTGGGATCGCTCGACCACCCGCCGGACCACGCGGTCATGGCCCGCACCCTCGACTTCATCGGAACCAACTTCTACTGGGACCATCCGGCGTGGGAGCCGGGGCGGGACTGGCAGCCACCGTACTGGTTCGCCAACCGCTCGCCGCTCTCGGACGCGGGACCGCACAGCCTCGGGCCCGCGGTCGCCGCGGCGCGTACGGCCGGGACGCCGCTCGTCGTGCGCGAGTGGTCCTACTGCTGGCCGAACGAGTTCCGCGCGGCCGGCGCCGTCGAGTTGGCGGCGTTCTGCGCGCACCAGGGCATCGACTGCGTGCTCGCCTTCACCTACGGCTCCGGCGCGCAGCCGGTCGTGGGGCTCTTCGACCTTCGCTCCGACCCTGTCCGCTGGGGCGTGCTCGCGCACGCGGCGGCGCTCTATCTGCGAGGCGGTCTGGACGAGGCCCGCACCCGCGTGGAGATCGCCCACTCGGACACGGACCTGTACAGCTACTTCGACTATGGCACGCCCCTCCTCGCGCTCTCTTACGTCTCGCGGCTCGAGCGCCGCTACGGCCCCGCGGGCCCCACGCCGCCGACGCTGACGGTTTCGTCCGGACGGAGCGCCAATCTGTCCGTGACAGGCCGCGGTCGGCTCCTCTGGAACGAGGTGCGCCGCCAGGACCTCCGCGGCACGCTCTCGGCCGACGGCGTCACCGAGCGCTCCGGCTACAGCCTGCCGCGGGCGATTCCGGAAGACCCGGTCGCGGTTGCGTGGGATGGGCGAGTCGGCGACAGCGGCGAGACCGCCACCGTCTCCGGCCGGCGCCTCTACGTGGTCGAGGACCTGCGTGAGCGGCGGCTCGATCCCATTGGCGCGACGCGCGACGGGTCTCTCGCGGTCGGCTTCGCGGACGCTTCGAGTGAGACGTGGGCGTTCGGGAACATCGGGCCGGCCACCGCGACCCGCGCCGCGCTCGACCTGCTCGGACGCCTCGGCGCGACCGGCGCTTCCCACGACTGCCTCGACACCGGGAGGTTTGTCTCGGACACGGGCCAGATCGTCCGGGACGCCGGGCGCGAGGTCGTCACGGTCGAGGGCCGCTCGGCGGCGGCCGTAGCCGGGACGGGTCGGACAGGAGGGGCCTTGACCGCGGGCCCGCTCTCCGTGGAATCGGGCGACGCGCAGATCGCCGCTTTCGCCGTGTCGCTGGACGGGGAGCCTCTAGCAAGCGCGCGGCGCGTCTCCATCAAGTACGTGTCCACGGCCGGCAACACGGGGCAGACGCTGCGCCGTGAGGAAGGCGGCCCGAAGCCGTTCCTGCTCGCCTTCAACGGGCAAGCTCCGCCGACCACGGGCGTGCGCGTCTCTCCTCGCCCGGTGCTCGTGCGCTGGAACGGCCGCCCTCTGGCTCGCGTCTTCGCGACAGGCGCCGCGTTCGAGCTGATCCTCACCGAGGGTTCGCTCGTTTTGGTGGGAGAACTCCCCGGCGTGCGCGCGGCGGGTTCCGAGGGCGCCGGCGCGGTCCTTCCGGACCGCTTCGGGGCGTTTCGAATCGAGGGGGCGCTGCCTTGACAGGTGCGAAGACGGCTGCCAGGATGAGGGGCTGCGGCGGAGGGGCGTTTGGCGTTGGGATGTCTCCGCAACGAGCGAATCGGCGTGAATCGGCGAACTGCGTCCCGGGCCAAAGTTTGGTTCGGCGCTGAAGGAGAAAGGCTGAGCCGGGACGAAGACGGCTCGGTAACCAAGGCTGAGAGCGCCCGCTCGGCGTGCGCCCGCTCTTTGAACGCCTGAGCGATTTCGGGCGTTCCGGGTAGGGCAGAAGCCTAAGTGAACTGCTTGTTCAGGAGGACGAGACGATGAGCAGGCACGTGGTCAGACGATTCAACCGTCCGGCGATTCTGGTCATGGCGCTGGTCGGGATGATGCTGTGCGCGGGCGCCTCTTGGGGCTATTGGCAAGAGACCCAGCTCGGCGGAGTGCGCCTCGGCGATTCGGCCTTCGTGCTGCTCGAGATGCCGGGCTTCGGAAACCCCGACGCCTTCGTGGTCCCGTCCAGCCAGCCCGAGGCGGGCCCGGCCACCAGCGAGTCCTTCGGCAGCAACATCGCGCCCGGTGAGGGCCCCGGCGCCTCCGGCTCCGGCGGCGGCGCGGGCGGGCCCGGGATGATGGGCGGCGGCGGCATGATGGGCCCTGGCGGGCCCTTCGGTTCCGGCGCGGCGGGCATGATGGGCCCGGGCGGAGGTTCGTCCGGCGGCCCCATGAGCGCCGGTCCCGCCATGATGGGCGCTGAGGGCATGGCCCGCGGTTTCTTCGGCAGCTCCCGCCCCGGCAGCCTCAACATCCAGACGGGCATGGGCATGATGGGCCCGAGTTCCGCTCCCAGCGCCATGGGTCCCGGCGGTAGGCCGGGCGGCTCCGCACCGATGCCTCCGGGCGCGAGCGGCGGGTCCCCGATGGCCTTCGGCGCGGGCGGCATGGGCGGCATGGGCGCCGGCCTGTTCGGTCAGCCCGGCGGCGGCGGGGGCGGCCTCGGCGGCGCCAGCGGCGGCGGCTTGGCCCTCGGCAGCCCCGGCAGCGGCGTCTCCAGCTTCCCGGACTGGGCGCTCTCCGTGTGGTTCGACCTTCGCGAGAACGAGATGGAATGGTTCTACCTCCGCGACCCGGGCCACAACGATGACGCCACCCTCGTGGCCGTCGGCTTTGTCATCAACAAGCTTGACGGCAAGATCGTCGCGATCTCGGTCGCCGGCGAGGAGTGCGATTTCGCGCGCACCGCGATGTGGAAGCCTCACGAGTACGTGCAGCTTGGCGACAGCTTCAAGCAGGTTCTCTATCGCTACGGTTGGCCCCATGACATTGAGACCTTCGACGGCACGACCACCGGCGACCCCATGGGCGGCCTCGGTTCCGTCACGTTCAGCAACTCCAGCAACTCCTTCCGTCGCGATTGCATCCTCTGGTACCACGAGGTTCGCGGTGAGAAGCAGTGCAACATCGCCTTCACCCTTCATGACGAGCGCGTGACTCGGATCCACATATGGATACCCGAGCCGATCTAGCGGCTCTCTCCAAGTAGCGAGAAAGCGACGGTCCGGGCTCCCCGCGAGCCCGGACCGTTTGTGCCTCTATCAGGACCCCTGTCCCAACGATGCCATGGTTGCCCGAATGACCGCACAGCTTCCGGCAGACGCACGCGACCGCGGCGTCGTCGCCGCGTCGGCCGG
>CAZCER010000285.1:0-6920 GCA_964497385.1 uncultured Armatimonadia bacterium
GGCCTCGGGCGCGACCGAGCGCAAGGCTCCGACGCACCTCATCACACCCGGCTCGCCGGCGCCGAGCCGGAGCCAGATGGGCGGACGTTTCTCCGACCCGAGCCTCGCCGAGGATGGCGGGGATGAGACGGCGGCCCCGACTCCGCCCGCGGCCGGCGGCGGGGACGCGACCGATGAGCCGGGCGAGGACTCGGCCTTCGTCGCCTCCTACCACCGGCACGATCGGCTCGTGTGGTTCGCCTTCTTCTTCTTCGTTCTCGCCGTGGCCGGACTGATCGGCTTCCGCGAGTGGGGCGAACTCCAGACGATCATGTCCGCGCTCGAGAAGAAGTACTCCGCCAAGCGCGAGGAAGAGCTTCACGAGATCGCGCGGAAGAAAGCTCCGATCGACGCCGAGTTGAAGCGCGCGAGCGCCCGGATCGAGGAACTGCGGGCGAGGTTGTAGTTCGCCGCCGCGTCGTGGGCGCAGAGGAAGAGATGCAAACGAAGAGGGCGGGCCGTCGCGGCCCGCCCTCTTCGGCTTATGTCGCAGTCGGCTTCCGACAGCGCCTACCTGGCGCGCTCGAGGCCGTCGAAGTAGCGATGAACCGACTCGCGCTGGGACGCGGGGATGTTGTCCCGCTCCAGCGCGTCCTCGATCTCGGCCTCGCTCTGAGGGGCCACGTCGTAGTACGGCGTCTGGGCGTCCGTGACCGGTCCGACCCCGCTCACGTCGACCTGCGGCGCGTCTCCCGGCTCGCGGATCTCGCCCCGCACCCGGACATTCCTGCCTCTGGGAGGCGTCCCGCCCGAGCCGTCGCCCGTCCCCTGATGCTCGCGGCCCGTGACGGTTCCGTCGCCCTGGTCGCCGCCGCCGACGTAGTCGCCCTCGAACGAGCCCTGGTCAGCGTCCGTCGAGCCGCCTCCGGTCATGGTTTCGGAGGCCGTCTGCTCGCCGGCTTCGCCGTTCTGACCACCCTGCTTCTGGCCCTGCTGACCGCCCTGCGAGCCCTGCTTCGAGCCTTGCTGTGAGCCCTGTTGTGAGCCCGACTCGCCCGAGTCGGAGCAACCGTCGCCAGACTGTCAACCGCCGCCGGGAGCCTCGTTGTGCTCCCGCGCGACCTGATCTTCCGAAAACTCCAACTCTCGAGCCAGGGACTCGAGCTGCTCCATCTCGCTAAGGCCCCGCGCGGCGTCGCTCTGGGCCATCTGCTCCGCCGCCTCCTGAAGCGCCTCGGAGGCCTGCTGGCCGTCGCCCTGCTTCATGTTCTCGGCCGCGTTCCGCATCGCTTTGGCGGCGTCCGCTGCTGAAGTGCCCTCCAGAGCCTCCGAGACCTTCTCGAGGTCTGAGGCGAGTTCTTGCATCTCGGCGGAGGAGAGGTCGCCGCCCTCGAGCTTCTTCTGAAGCCCTTCGAGCTGCTCTCGGGCCGCCTTGACGTCCCCGGCGGCCATCGACTCCACGATCCGCGACACGGACTCCGAAGAGAGCTGGCCCTGCGACACCTCCTGGAGGGCGTCCCGGAACTCCTGCACCTCGCGCGTCTGGGCGATCCGCGCGTGCTCCGCCCGGACCTCGTCCGTAAGCTCCGCGAGTTCCTTCATGGCCTCGCGCTTGCCCGTGCGCCCGCTCGCCAGGTTGTGGGCGAGCATCTCGATCTCCTGCGTGATCTTCTGCGTCCGGTCGAGGTTGGTCGACTCGGCCTCCCGGCGCGCCTCGCGCGCGATGTCGAGCAGCCGGTTGCCCTGTTGCTCCACCGCCGTCCGCTGGCGTTGCTCCTCCGGCGAGGTGAACAGGCGATACTGCGGCATGAACCAGAGCGCCGCCATCACCACCCCGAGAACCGGGGCCACGTAGGCCCGCCGCGGGAGCAACGCGCCGACGGCCGCCGCCGCGTTCAACTCGCGGGCGTGCCGCCTGGCGTCCTCGAGGATCTCCGCAAGGAACGCGCGATTCTCAGGCGGGAAGTTTGAGAGCGCGACGGCCGACCCCAGGCGCTCCTTCAGCCCCAGCGCGCGGTCGGCGAGATGGGCGGCCTCGAAGTCGGTGACACGGCCCAGCGCGCCCCACACCGCCCCCGCGACGGCGGCCAGGCCGACCGGGACGAAGCTCGCCCACTGAGGCCAGAAGTCGAGGCGCCACTTGTACAGCAGGCCGGTCTTCGCCAGCGCGAGGTGCAGCACGGCCGGGATGAGACCAACCATGAGCGCCCACAACATGCGGTGCGCGAGGCGCTTTAGCCGCATGCGAGCCGCGACCGATCGGAGAGACTGCTTGAGGGACGGCTCCCGCTTCATTCCGCACTCCCTGGCTCGGCGCGAGGCCCGCCGAACGCTTCTTCTTGGACTCCTGACGCGGGGCCGGTGTTCCGGATCGTCCGAAGCTCCGCGGACGTCTTCCCGCGGACGGCCCGAAGCAGCAGGCCGGCGCCCATGAGCCCCGCAAGAAGGACGCTCATCGCGCCCGCCGCGTGGGCCGGATGGACCTGGCCGTACCACAGAGCAAGATACTCCCAATCGGTGAGGCCGGTGATCCCCGCGAGCGGACCATACGAGAACGGGCTGAGGGCCATCAGGAACACGCCGCCGCGCATCAGGCTGTTCTGCAGCGGCGTCTGCAGCGCGCCGCTCACGGCCGCCAGCGTGGCGACCAGGGCGACCACGGGCCACAGCAGGAGGGGGCCGACAAGAGCGACCGCGGTGTTCTTCGCTTGGCGCGTGCCGCCGCCGTGGCGCAGATTGGCCCACAGCCCCGCGAAGCCGCAGTACAGGATGACGCCGACCTGCGGCAGACCGAGGGCGAGGATCACGTCCCAGCGGAGCGGCAGAGTCCCGGCGGAGGCGCCGATGATCCCCGCGAGCACGAGCGCCACGGCCGTCGCCCAGATGAAGAGAGCGAACGGGATGCCGCCCTCGGGGCTCGGCGACAGCACGCGCGGGAGGCCGAGAGCCATTCTCCGAAGCGGATGGGCCGCGAAGGATTCGCATTCACCAAGGGTCGCCGCGGCCGCGACAATGGCCGCCACGACGGTGACGCAGGAGACCAGGAGGACCAGGATCGTCAGCTCGGTCCCGCTCTGCCCGAGAAGACTGAACGTGTGCGACAGCGCGCGCGTCGGCGTCAGCACGCCCAGCATCAGATGCGCGCCGGTGGCGAACAGCGCGAACCAGCACACGAAACCAAGCACCCGGCGAGCGATGAGGTGCCTCGTCTGAGAGGTCCCGGCGCGACAGGAAGCCACAAGCAGCATGTAGGCGATCGCCGCGCCCCAGAGGAGCACGCCCGGGATCCAGAACGGGACCTCGAGCCCCGCCAGGCCGAAGGTCGCGACCTCGGGCTCGAGCACGGCGGCGACCCACGTCGTGGGGAAAAGCCCGAGCACGGCGGTCATCGATTCGGCCCAGGCCGGCCCGCCGTGCCTGAGTTCGTCGACGATCACCATCATCACCAGGCTCGCGATCAGCCCCGCGAGGTAGAGGGCGACCGTGAGGATGACCGAGAGCACCGACGACCGCGCCATCGACGAGAACATGATCCCCACGCTCGCGAGCAAGCCGCAGAAGAGCCCAAGGCCCACGTAGAAGGTGGCGATTTGGCCCACCGAGACGCCGCCCGCGATCGAGCAGAAGAGCGTGTAGGGAAGCGACGTGGCAGCGACCAGAAACGTGAGCGCCCACGGGGCCGCCGCCTTCCCCACGGCGACCTCGATCCCGCGCAGGGTGGTGACCGTCAGGAGATCGAGAGACTGCTTCTCGCGCTCGCTGGTGATGGCCGTCGCCGTGAAGGCGGCGGAGACCATCGGGGCGAGGACGATCTGGGTGTACGCCAGATACGGGAAGACCACCTGTCCAGCGGCCTTCTCCGCGCCGTAGCCCGAACTCGCGCGATACGCAAGCACCCCGATCAGGCCAAACAGGATCGTGGCGGCGTGGTAGACGAGGAGCAGAATCGGGAAGCGCATTCCCCGCACGCGCGACCGCGCGTCGCGCGTCGTGAACGGGTTGTCGAGCACGATGAGTTCCCGACTCCACGCCCGCACCGGAGCCATGGCGCGCCGGAGCGCCCGGTCCCGCCGTTCCGTCTCGCGCGTTTCCGCGGTCATGCCTCGCCTCATCTCGGCCGCTACTGCACGATCCCTTGCGTGACCCGCATGAAGATCTCCTCGAGGTTGGCCTCTTGCTCCCCAAACCCCGTCACCACAACGCCGTGGTTGATGAGCGTCGGAAGGATCGAGGCGAACTGGATGCCCTCCCCGTGGTACTCCAGGTGGATGCGGTTCTGCTCGGCCCGGACGTTCGCGACGCCTTCCACGCCCGTGAGAATCCCGAAGGCCTGGCCCACGTCCGAGCCCACCTCCACGTAGACGCGCTTGTACGGCTCGAGCTGCGCCATGATGTCGTCCACCCCGCCGGTGACGACGATGTTGCCGGCCTCGATGATGCCGATCTTGGTCACGAAGTCGGCGAGTTCCGTCAGGATGTGGCTGGAAATGAGGATGGTCTTTCCGAGGTTCCGGAGTTCCTTGAGGAGTTCGCGAATCTCGATCCGGGCCCGCGGGTCCAGGCCCGAGGCCGGTTCGTCGAGAAAGAGCACCTTCGGGTCGTGGATGAGCGTCTTCGCGAGGCAGAGCCGCTGCTTCATGCCGCGCGAGAGTTCCTCGACGAACGCGTCCTTCTTGATCGTCAGGTCCGTGAGGGCCAGAACGTCGTCGATGATCTGAGGCCGCTTCGAACGCTCGATCTTGTAGGCTGCGGCGAAGAAGTCCAGGTACTCCCAGACCTTGATGTCGTCGTAGACGCCGAAGAAGTCGGGCATGTAGCCGATGACGCGGCGGACCTCCTCCTGCTGCCGGAGCACGTCCTTCCCGTCGATGTAAATGTGGCCGGCGTCCGGGCGGAGCAGGGTGACCATCATCTTGATCGTGGTCGTCTTGCCGGCGCCGTTCGGACCGATGAACCCGAAGATGTCCCCCTCATCGATGGAGAAGGAGACGTTGTTCACCGCGACGACGTGGCCGTAGGTCTTCCTCAGCCCGTGACACTCAATGATCGCCATGCCAATGGTCCCCGTTCCCGCTCTCGGAATGCTCTCGCCGCGCTCGCCGACTCCTCCGTTGACAGCCTAACGCCCATTCATAGCGCACCGAAGCCCCCGGTGGCAAGACGCTTGGGCGACGCCGACGGTGGCGCGCCCCGCCGCCAGCCTACGCATCGGCTTTTCCGTCCTCGAACAGCTCCGGCGTCAACTCCCGCATCAAGCGTACGCGCAACCCGGTCCACGTCTCGAGCCCCACGCCGACCACGAGCCCCGCCACGGTCGACGTGAGCCACCAGTAGTGCGGCGGAGCGGCGTAGCCCCACCGTCCCGCGAGCGCCAGGTTGCCCTCGAAAACATCCGGCTGACAGGTCGCGATGAGGGCCGTCCACGACGCGTACGGAGCCGCCAAAGGGCGCCACCCGGGCAACAACTGGCTTTCGGCTGCGAACAGGTCCAGCGCCGGAACGCCGCCGCAGAGGAGCAGCGTCGCTAGATAGGAGACCACGATTCCCCGCGTCGGGTAGCGCGTCTCGCTCGACAGCCACAGCGAGAGCGCCGCCACCGCGTACGCCCAGGAGGCGCAGATCGCGAAACACTTCGCCGGCAGGGACCAGGAAGACCCGCCGAGCAGGAGCGCCAGCGCCTGGACCGGGACCGACACAAGAAGGAGGTGCCCGACCTGCGCCATCGCCGCCCGGACCTTGCCGCCCGCGAGATCATGGTCCGTCAGCCGCGTCAGGATCAACTGGACGAACGTGCGGCGCATGCGCTCAGAGGCGAGTCCGGCCCCCAACATGCCTGGCAGCGCAAGCGTCAGCAGCACGAGTTGCGCGCCCCAGATGGCCGTTGAACAGGACCGAGACACCTCGCCGAACCACTCCTGCGTGACGCCCTGCGGGGCCAGCGACACCGCCGAGCCCAGGGCCACCCCAAACGCCGCGACGACAATGAGCGTCCACAGAGTCAACAGACGAAAGCCGGAGTCGCCGCGGAGACGCACCCGCAACTCTCGAACGAACACCGGATTCGGTTCCCACCGCAGCGCGCCCGCCGCAAGCCTCATCGCCCATCCGCCTTCGGCTCGTCCAGCCGTTTTTGAGCCTGCCGGAGCACCTTTCGTCCGGTTCAGCCGTTCCCCTCCGCGATGCTCAACGGAGTCGCTCTCGCCACATAGAGCCTCCGCGGGGACGCCGCATTACTCCGTCCCTCGGGCGGGCTGCTATAATGGCCGCCACTTCCGGACGGAGAGCCCGCGATGCGCTGCCCGTTCTGCCGACATGATGAGACCCGCGTGCTCGACTCGCGCGACAGCGAGGAGGGTTCCGCCACGCGCAGGCGGCGTGAGTGCGCCAGTTGCCGGCGGCGCTTCACCACCTACGAGCGCGTGGATGGGCGCATGATCACCGTCCGCAAGAAGAGCGGCGCGATGGAGCCCTTTGAGTCCTCGAAGATCCGCAACGGCATCCTCACGGCCTGCGAGAAGCGCCCCATCACCGAGGAGCAGATCGACGAGATCGTCCTCGACGTCGAGAACTCCCTCCGCGACGAAGGCCAGGTCGAGGTGACAAGCGGCGAGATCGGCCGCCGCGTCATGGAGGCTCTCCGCAGGACCGATCACGTCGCCTACGTCCGGTTCGCCTCCGTCTACGAGGAGTTCTCGGAGGTCGGCCGGTTCGTTTCCGCGGTGCAAGGGCTGGCCGACGAGGAGACACCTCGCGAGGACGACGCCGCTCCGGAGGCTCCGCCGCCCGACGCGGACGCGCCGCCCGAGGTCTAGTGAGCTTTGCGCAAATCGAGCAGTGCGCATGTTTGCTCTCGGAGGGACCCCAACCGGCCCTGATCAGCCCATTGCCTCGCAACGGCTGGACGGTGTCTCTCGAGTACGGGGCCGGTTTGGGGCCCACCG
>CAZCER010000286.1:0-6911 GCA_964497385.1 uncultured Armatimonadia bacterium
GATTCGGAAATCTCCCAACTTCCCCTCGCCAGCCATTTCCGGCCGGGGTTCTAGCCCTCCGAGGCCGCTCGCGCGGCGGCTCAGTCCAGCCGGAAGTCGACGAACCAGCACCCGCCGCGAAGAACGCGCTCGCCCTCACGCACCCTGACCGAGGCTCGGAACAGCGGGCCGCCCGTGACCACCGTGTGGTACTCGCCGTTCTCCCCGCACGCATCGGCCCCATGGCTCTCGAACGCCGCGATCACCTCCGGGCCGAGCGCGCGCCCCAGCAACTCGGCCGGAGCCGCGCCGTCCCGCACGGCCACCACCCGGGCCTCGTAGCCGGTGGAGAGGAACTCATCGAGCAGCTCGCGCCGCCCACCGCCCCAGAGCGGCTCATAGGCCCGCAGTCCGGCCTTGGCGCAGGCGTCCTCCACCCACTTTCGGTGGTCGTCGATGTCGATGTCCCCGAAGACGCCCGCGAGCGCGCCCTGGTCTCTCAGCTCCGCCAGGCCATCGAGGAAGGCGGCCTCATAGCCGTCCCAGGTCGCCTCGCGGAAGACGATCGGCAGCCCCAGCGACTCCGACTGCGCGCGGAGGAGGTCGACGGAGAGGCCGTGGGAGTGGGAGCGCTCCCCGCCCTCGATGAGCATCGTGAAGAGGTGCGTCGGCCGCGCGCCGGCCTGCACGGCCCGGTGCAGCGCAAGGCACGAGTCCTTGCCCCCGCTCCAGGAGCAGAAGACCGGGAGGTCGTGGAGACAGTGATCCGAGCCCACGCGCTACTCCGCCTCCTTCCCCGCCTCGCGCGTCTCGTCGAGCGAGTAGCTAACGGACGGGTCCGGCGGGGGAGGGGTCCTTCGAAAGAGGTGGTCGAGGATCACGTAGACATGGGCGATCGCCGCCGCGAAGCCGCCGAGGGAGATGACCGCGACCACGAGCGCGATCAGTCCGACAACCGCGACGCCGGCGAGGACAAGCAGTACGGCGGCGATGTCACCCATGTCGGTTCCTCGGCTCTAGCCCTTCGACGGGATGTAACTGGCGATCTTCCCGGCGAGATTCGCGACCGGCATGCTTTGCAGCCAGACCTTGCCGGGCCCGGCGACCGTCGCGAGGAAGAGGCCCTCGCCGCCGAAGAACATGTTCTTGAAGCCCTTCAGCATCTCTATGTCGAAGCTCACGGTAGGCTCCAGCATGGCTACGTGCGAGGTGTCGACCTTGAGCACCTGCCCGGCCTGCAAGTCGTACTCCGTGACCTCGCCCGAGATCTCCACGAAGGCCGTCCCCGGACCGGTCAGCTTCTGCATAATGAAGCCCTCGCCGCCGAACAGCCCCGCGCCGAGCTTCTTGCGGAAGTGCATCTCGAGCGTCACCGAGCGCTCCGCGCACATGAACGCGTCCTTCTGGCAGATGAGCGACTGCCCAGGCTGCAGTTCCAAGGGGATTACCTTGCCCGGAAACTCGTTCGCGAACGCGACGATGCCCGTCCCCGAGGTGCACGTGAACGTGGTCATGAACATGGACTCCCCGGCCATGCTCCGCTTGAGGCCCCCCAACAACCCGCCCTCCATGTTCGTCTGCATGTCGATGTTCGCCGACATCCAGCACATGCCGCCTGACTCGGTGAAGACCTGCTCGCCCTGATCCAGTTCGAACGTAACCGTCTGCATCGTGGTGCCGTGCAACGTGTAGCGCACTCGATCAGCCTCCTGAGCAAGGATTCGAATGGCCGCCTATTCGCCGGCGGGCCCGCGATCTCTTGCACCGCCGGCTGGAGGGTGCGCTTCCGGAGGGAGCGAATGACCGGGTGGAGGTGCGCCCCCGTGATCAGCGCCACGTGCCCGCACTGCAAGTTTCGTGGATGCATCTACAACGGAGAGCGGCTGGTCTGCCCCAAGTGCGGCGGCACCCATGAGCAGGAGTGGACGCCCCGGAAGCACCCGCTGTTCGGCAGCGCCCGGCAGGCCAGGTCCTCCGGTCGCATCGAACGCATCCGACCGCCGCTCCGGACGGCGTCGCGGAGCCAGACGACGTTCTCGTGCCCGAAGTGCGCGCGCCGCATCCCGCCATGGGCGCTCGTGTGCCCGAACTGCGGGCGTGTCGTCGACGACCGGTGAGACTTGCGCAGAGGGAGCAGTGTGAGCGGGGTTCGGAGGGGCCGCATGGGGAGGGACCCGCGCAGCGGGAGGGACCCCAACCGGCCCATTGCATGGAGCGGCGCGCCTCCGGCTCCACGTGCGAGACAGGCGACCGAGAGACGGGCCGGCTCGGGGTCCACCGAAGCCCTGAGCCCCGCCGAAAAGCCCAACGCGGCCCCTCCCGGAGCCCTCTCCGCGCAGCTCAGGAGGTCACTCCGGGACGGCGTCGGCCTCGGCCGGCGCGCCATTCGTTGCGCGCCGGCGCGCGATCAGCCACCACGTCACCGCGATCACCGCGATCGCTCCCAGCGCCGCCGGGGTCCAGCGGCCGACGTACGTGCGCCACGCGTCGCCGAGATAGTGGATCAGGAGCGCCAGACCGAAGAACCTGATGGTGCGCGAGGCGGCGCAACCCACAGCGAAACCGGGGAAGTTCGCTCGGAACGCCCCCGCCGACAGCGTGAACCACTTGTAGGGGAGGGGACTGACGCCGACGACGAAGATCGTCCGGCCTCCGTACCGCCCGAAGTAGCGCTCCACCGTGGCCATGCCCCGGGCGGGGATAAAGCGCTTAAGGAGCGCGTGCCCGCCGCTCCGGCCGAGCCAGTAGCCTCCAAGGCTCCCGACGAACGAGCAGACGCTGCCCACCGCCGCCAGCGTCAGCAGCCAAGGCAGGCCGCGCTCGCGCCCTCCGACGACGAGGGTCCCGAGCACCAGGTCCGGCGAGAGCGGCAGCACGCTGGGCTCGGCGGAAGCGACGACCGCAAGGCCCCAGACGCCCCAGGCGACCAACCTCTCGAGCAGCACGGTCATCCAGTGGTGGAGCGTCTCGAACATGCGGGCGGCGGACCTTCCCGGATCGCTGCGGACCGATTCCCCGCCGGCCTCGGCGGGCCCCACACTATACCGAGACGCGGCGCCCCGAGCCAGGGGGATGGCTGCGCCAGGCTAGTCGCGCACGCTGATCCAGTAGTAGAGCCACCCGATCCAGCCGCAGAAGGTGAGCATGAGGAAGCACAGCACCATCTGACCCGCCTCGAGGCCCTGGTCCACCGCGTCGACCACCCACCAGAACAGGAACAGCGGGCTGGAGATGAGGCTCGCGATGAGGACGAGGCCCGCGTAGTCCGGGAACTTCACCATGGCGATGGGCAGCAGGCCGGGTGAGAGGAACAGAAGCCAGCCGAGGAACGGCCAGAACGCCCCCAGAGTACCGGCCACCGTGGCGCAGAAGTCCCGAAAGCCGCCGCCCTGCTCCGCGCGCGTGCCGGCCGGGGCGCCGGCGTACGGGCCTGTCGGACCGCCTGTGGGACTCGGAGCGTGGGCCTGCGGCAGCGGCGGCGGTGGAACCGGGGGGCTTGGGAGCGTAGGCGGCGCCGCGGGTGGGGGCTCGTCCGTAATGAGGTCCATGCTGGCATCGCGGAAGTCCGAGCTGGGCGGCGGCGCCCCCAGCGTCGGCGCGACAACCCGCTGCCCGCAGCTCCTACAGCGCCCCTCCTTGCCCGCGTACTGGTCCGGGACGGTCATGCTGCGCCCACAGTGCGGGCACTCGAATGTGAGTGGCATCCCCGAGATCCCTTCAGCTCGCCGCGCGAAGCGAGGCCCCGCGCCAGCCTCAGGGCCTCCTCACAGGTCACCGCATCGCCTTCGCATTTCGCCCCTGAGGACCGTACAAACCTCACCGCATCGCCGCCCTCACCCCGCGCCGATGCTGACAGGTGTCGCGCGTTCCGCAGCCGGGCGGCCTACTGGTCGGTCTTCCGCGGAGGAGTCCCCGTCGGAGGTGGGCCGAACGGGTCGAGAGGCGTCGGCTTCCAGGGCTCCCCTGCGCCGCCGGCCTTCACGGTTTCCGCCTCGTCGGTCCAGTCGACGAACTGCATATCCGACTCCTCGGGCACCACGATCCGGCCGCCGCAGTGACGGCACTTGCCGGTCTGGCCGCGGTACTTGTCCGGGACGGTGATCTGTCGGTGGCAATGGACGCAGTCGAACGTGATGGGCATCTGTCGCACCCCCCGTGCTTTGCCTTCCGCGCGCCATGGGCCCGGGCGGGCCCTTCACTCACTCAGCCTCAGCGTGGACACCGGTCAGATCGTCACTGTCGGAAGTCGGTTCGCCAGTCGCTCAGAACGTCTACCACACCTATGTAGACGTCCGAGACCCGCGGAGGTGGCGCGGGATGTGAGCGCCGGTGGAACTCGTGCGGGCGGGCGCAGAGACCCGACCCTACGATTCACCCGCGAGCGCATCCTCGACGTCGGCCTGCTGAAGGGCGTCCAGCATCGCGTCCATCTCGCCGTCCAGAAACTGCTCCAGGTTGTGGACCGAGAAGTGGATGCGGTGGTCGGTGATGCGGGTCTGCGGGTAGTTGTAGGTCCGGATCTTCTCCGAACGGTCGCCGCCGCCCACCTGCAGCCGCCGTGCGTCCGAGCGCTCCTTCGCGGCGGTGCGGCGCTCCAGATCGAGCATCCGCGACCGAAGCACGAGCATCGCCTTCTCGCGGTTCTGCCGCTGACTGCGCTCATCCTGGCAGCGAACCTCGATGCCGGTCGGCTTGTGGACGATCCGCACGGCCGAGTCCGTCTTGTTCACGTGCTGCCCGCCCGCCGAGGAGGCCCGCATGGTGTCTATCTCCAGGTCCTCCTCGCGGATCTCGACATCGTCGATCTCGTCCGCCTCCGGGAGCACCGCCACGGTCGCGGTTGAGGTGTGGATGCGGCCGCCGGATTCCGTCGCCGGCACGCGCTGCACGCGGTGCACGCCCGACTCGAACTTGAGGGCGCGGAAGACCTGCTTGCCCTTGATCGAGACCATGGCGTCCTTGGTGCCGCCGAGGCCGGTCTCGGCGTGGTTCAGGACCTCGACTTTCCAGCCCCGGCGCTCCGCGAGCCGCATGTACATGCGCATGAGTTCGGTCGCGAAGAGGGCGGCCTCGTCGCCGCCGGCGGCGGGACGGATCTCGAGGATCGCGTTGCGCTCCTCATCCGGGTCCCGGGGGAGAAGCGCCACGCGGAGTTCCCGCTCGGTTTGCTCGATCGCCTCTTCGAGACGCGCAATCTCGTCTTTGGCCATGTCGGCCATCTCGGGGTCGGCGAGAAGTTCCTTGGCGTCGGCAAGTTCGGCTTCATGGGCCTCGAGCGCTCGGAAGCCCTCCACCACGGGATGAAGATCGGAGTGGCGCTTCGAGAGTTCACGGAAGCGGTTCATGTCCTGCGTTGCGGCCGGGTCGGCCAGCGCTTCGGTGATGGCGGCGAATTCGGTTGTCAGTTCGCGTAGGCGGTCACGCATGGCACGGCCCTCCGTGGGGTCGACAATCTTCCAAAAGGGAGAGGGGCTTCGGCGACGCGGCGCGCTACAGGCCACCGCGCGACTCGAGCGCGATGACCTCCTTCATGGCGCGAACCGAGACCTCGACCTGGTCGTCGTCCGGCGGGCGAGTCGTGATCTTCTGGAGAAGGATGCCTGGCAGGATGAAGACGCGCATCACGGGGTTGTCGCGGCATTTGCCCGCCAGCTTGAGCACCTCGTAGGCGATGGCGGCGACGAACGGCAGGATCGCGATGCGGAGACCGAACCGAACGAAACGGTCGTCGGACGTGAGGAACGAGAGCAGGATGATCGCCACACAGATCGCGATCGCGATGAAGTTGGTGCCGCAGCGGGGATGGAGCGTCGTGAAAGGCCGCGCGCCCTCGACCGTGAGCGGCGCCTCGTTCTCCACGGCGTACACCACCTTGTGCTCCGCCCCGTGATACTGGAAGACGCGGCGGATCTCGCGCATCTGGCCGATGCCGAGCACATACAGCAGAAAGAGCGCGAGGCGAATGGCGCCCTCGATCAGGTTGAGAACGAGGTTCGTGGCGAACGGCAAGTGCCCGTCCACCTCGCCGGGCATCCCGAGCGCGCTCTCGACAAGCCACCGGGCGGCGCCGTGCGGGGCCATCATGAACACCGTGATCGCGATCGCGAACGAGACCACCAGCGTAAGCACCATGGTCAGCCCGGACATGCCGCCCGAACTCTTCTTGGGCTTCGCAGAGGCTGTGTCGTCAGCGGACGCCTCGACCTCCTGGGCCGCCTTGGCCCGAGCCACCTTGCCGCGGAGCACGCGTTCCGCGCGCGCATGGTTCTTCTCGCGGGTGCGCTCGATCTCCGAGACCACCGCGAGCCCGGTCGGGACGTGCGTCGCGCGGACGCCAGTCTCTCCCACGGGATCGAACGTCGCTTCGCCCTCTTCAAACTTCAGGCTCTCTTGCTCCTCGGCCTCGCGCATGAGCACGTCGCCCGAGAAGTTCAGGAAGCGCATGCCCATCGCGAACGCGTCGTACAACACCACGACCCCGCGCAGCAGAGGCAGGCGGAGCAGGCGTCCCGCGCCCGCGCCGCGCGCGATGGCCTCGCGCTTCACGACGATCTCGCCGTCCTCACGGCGAACGGCCGCGGCGACGAACCGCGGGCCGCGCATCATGACGCCCTCGATGAGCGCCTGACCTCCGTAGATCGGCGCTTCCTCGCGAGCGCCCGAAAGCTCCGCGACCTGTTCGGGCGTCAGGTCCTCGGCGTCCGTCTCGCACGCAAGGACCTCGACGTCTCTCTCCGCTACCTGCGCCACGGTACCACTCCACATCACCAAGCACCCGCCCCCGGGCCGCCAAACGGCGATCCATAGGGGCGATCCAGCGGGGTTCGGCGGGCGGCGACGCGCTGCATCCTCGCCACCCCGCGTCAGGAAGGCTGTCAGGAACTAATCCTAAGAGTGGCGGCGGAACCGCTCGCGGTAAAGGACGGCGTGCG
>CAZCER010000287.1:0-6897 GCA_964497385.1 uncultured Armatimonadia bacterium
AGCTCGCGGCGAGACGCCCCGAACCCACGGGGCTCCGTTCAGGCGCGGCCACCCTGCCCCGCGCGCTCTGTCTTCCAGTGCCTTGGACGTTCGCCCGTGTTACGGGGTTCCCCTGCGGGCGGCGCGAGGGACGGAGTGCGGGACAGCGTAGCCGCGAGGCGCGGAGGCCGGCGCCACGGGAGACAGCGAGCGGGGCCGGGCTCATGCCCGGCCCCGTGTGGTCCGTTTCGTCGGTTCCGGCTTACCGACCGGGCGCGTACATCTCCGCCACGCTCGGGCGACGGGCGGCGTGCAGCGTCGTCTCGAGCGTCTCGCCGTTTCGCACGTACTCCACGCTGACCGCGTCGCCGGGCTTGGTGGCCGCGGCGAGGGTCACGAGGTGGTCGCCGTTCTGGACGGCCTCACCGTTGAAGGTGACGATGACGTCGCCGACCTGGAGCCCGGCGGACGCCGAGGGCCCGTTCGGCTCGACCGAGATCACGAGCGCGCCGTGGTCGGTCTTCCGCTCTTTCGCCTCAACGACGCCCTTCGCGAGCCCGACGCCGATGTAGCCGCGGACGATCTCGCCGTCGCGGATGAGCGCCTCGGAGATGCGCTTCACGACGTTGCTCGGGATCGAGAAGCCGATCCCCTGCCCCATGGGCTGGAGGGGGGAGTTCGTGGCGATGGCGGTGTTGATGCCCACGATCTCGCCGTCCATGTTGTAGAGCGGCCCGCCCGAGTTGCCGGGATGGATCGCCGCGTCGGTCTGCAGGAAGTCGTCGTAGGTCTTGCCGAGGCTGCGGGCCCGGGCCGAGAGAATTCCGACGGTGAAGGTCCGCTGGAGCCCGAACGGCTGGCCGACGGCCATGACCCAGTCGCCGACTTCCAGGGCGTCGGAGTCGCCCAGTTGCGAGAACGGAAGCGCCTCGCCCCTGTCGACCTTGAGGACCGCGACGTCCGTCTCCTCGTCCATGCCGACGAGTTGCGCCTGAACGAAGTCGTCCTCGTCGAAGACAACCCAAATGTCGTCTTTCGGGAGAGCGCTCGCCACATGGGAGTTGGTGACGATGTACCCGTCGGGTGAGATCACGACGCCGGAGCCCACGGTCTGAGGGATGTCGGCCGCGAGCTTCTCCATGTCGAAGTACGGCTGCGGAATCGCCTCGCCGCCCTCGGCCTGGTTCTGCCGGAAGAACCACATCGGGCCGAAGCCCTGGCCGTTCCACTCCTTCTTCTCGCCGTTCTCGTCCTCGTACCACCACGCGCCGTTCTCGTCTTGCGAGAGCTTGAACGTGCCCTTCGGCGTCGTGATGGTCATGTTGCCTTCATCGTCGCGGTCGAACTTGAAGGCGCCAAAGCCCTCGCCGAAGGGGCTCCCCTCGCCGAAGAAGCGCTCGAAGAGGTCGCCGCCGAACGGCATCCCGAAGCCCGGACCGCCCTCGCCGAAGCCTCCGAAGTTGTCGAAGCTTTCGGGCTTGCCCTCGTGACGCTCGCCGTTCTCGTCCTCATACCACCAGGAGCCGTCCTCGTCCTGATGGAGCTTGAATGTGCCCTTGGGGGTCTTGAGGACCATGTTGCCGTCTTCGTCCCGCTCCATGCGGTACTCGTTGAACGGCGTCCCGCGCTGCCCGAAGGGGGAGCCGTTGCCGAGCGAGGTCCGGATCTGGGACTTCGTGCCGATGGCCACGACGTTCCCGTTCACCTCGTGCACGAGCGCGGAGAGAGAGGGAGGCGGGTTGTCCAGGACGGGACCGGAGTCCTGTGCGACGACCTTGTGGCCGCCGAGGACGGCCTGGAAGAGGAAGCCGCCCGCGACCGATCCCACGAAGAGGACCGACAGCAGGAGGACGATCCCGCCAACGCGCTTGTGGAAGAGAGTGTTCATACGCGCATCACCGTCCAAACGCTAGTGTCTTTGGACCGCCGCACCGGGCGATCCCTTGGTGGTGTCTCGGCATATCGCAGACGGGCGGTCGCGCGCTCCGGTTGACGTCGCTCGAACGAGCCGTTTCCGCGCACGATCACGACCAACCCGCGCTCCGCTGTCGCCGAGCGGTCGCCCTGGCCGCACATCCGACGGGATCGGGCGCACCGGGCCGCAACTCACGTCCGCCGCCAAGCACTAAGACGTCCGACCCCCGCGGCGTGTTCCAGCCGCGACCGCCGTGACGGCGCCGCCCTGCGGTTTCTCCCCGTCGAGGGGGCGTCCTCCGCCGAGGCGTCTCGGATCGAACGTCGCGCGGGGTTCGGTCGTCGAACGAACGTCGGAGGAGGCCAGCGAACGATGCCGGAACCGAACTCGGTTGCCGGCAGTTAGGGTTGGGTGGCGGCGGTGCGTAGTCTCGGAAGGCAGCGACGCGATATGCCCGAGGTCAGGAACAGGCGGACGGGGCCGATGGCTCTCGCGGCTTGCGCGCTTGCCTGCGTCCTGACGGGCGGGCCCGTCGGGGCGCAGTCCCCGTCGATGTTCGTGAACGAGAGCGAGATCGCGGCGGTCCGAGCGCTCGCCGAGGGCGGCAAGGAGCCGTGGGCCTCGACGCTCGAGGCGCTCCTGGCCGACTGCGACGGCTTCCTTCGCGCGCGCCCCACGCCGGTGCAGGGGCGCTTCACCTATCGTCCTCCCCTGCCGCGCCCCGGCGAGCCGACGGACGGCAACCCCTCCGATGAGGAGAAGGCCCGACGGGACAGCCAGATCGTGAGGGACCTGGGGCTGGCGTACGCGCTGACCGGCAAGGAAGCCTACGCCGAGAAGGCCGTGGAGTTCGTGTCCGCCTGGGTCGCCTCGATGGAGCCGGTCTGGCCGTTTGACCGAGAGTACCGCGCCCCGATGGCGGTGGACACGACGCTCCCGGCGATGTTCTACGGCTATGACCTTCTGGCGGGGAGCGCGCCGCGCACGCCGGAGTTCGACGGCCGCATGGCCGAGTGGGCGGGTGGGCTTGTCGACACCTGCAAGCCGCACCACACGCAGGCGTGGGTGGATTCCACCGCCTGGAACATGACCTTCATCCTCTGCGGCTCGATCGTGTCCGGCCGCCCGGAGAACTTCGACTTCGTCTACGGGAAGACCGACAACGAGGACACGTTCCAGAGCCTCCTGCCGGCCCTTTTCGACAAGGACGGGAAGCTCGCGGCGCTGTTCGCGAGCGACCGCTTCCAGGGCAAGGACGTGTACGACGCCGTGCGCATCCTCAAGGCCTTCACTTACGTGGCGGAGATCGCGCGGCACCAGGGGACCGACCTGTACGACTGGGGCCGCGATGGGCGGAGCCTGCGCCAGAGCTGCGCGGCCTACGCCCCGTACTTCAACGGACAGCTCGCCCTTCCCGGCGTGCGGAGCTTCCCGATCGGGCGGGACGCCGACGCCTGCATCTTCGAGATCGCGCACTCGCAATGGCCCGACCGCGAGTTCGAGGCGGTGGTGAAGCATCTCTACTCGGAGACGCTCGGCTATGACGTCGACATCCTCGGTCCCGTGGGACTCACGCACCGTTACCGCGGTGGAGCCGATCAGCCGCCGACGGTGACCGAGGACAAGCCCGAGCGAGAGCCCCCGGACGACCGTCCGGGCGGGGCGGGACGCGGGCGCGGCAGGTAGCGCGGCGGGACCCGACCAGCGCGAACTCCGTCCAGGCCGGCCGGGCTCGAGGAACAGACAGTGCGGAGGGAACGCCGGTGCCCACGGTGACCAAGTACGCCAGTTGGCGCGACGTGTTCTGCCACGAGTGGAGGAACACCGACGACGAAGGCCTTGCGGGATACCTCTACGCGAGCATCGCGGGCGCGAAGCCCATGGAGCGGGAGGTCCTGGCGACCGCTGAGAACGCCGCGTGGATGGGCGGCGCGTGCGGCGGCGCGCTCTGCGCGATGGCCGGGCTGTTCGGGTCGCTCGCGTTGGGGCTGCACGACATCGCCGGGCCGCTCTTGCTCGTGGGAACCGCGGTCGGGGCCGCGGTGGGGGCGCCCATCGGCGCTTGCGTCTCGAAGGCGCGCGCGCTCGTACACGCCCGGGCATGCGCGACCAATCACGATCTTCTCAAGCGCGGCGAGGCCATGGCCAAAAGCGCGCTGATCGCTCAGCGTCGTCACCCGCTGAAGGTGGACGATGCCGTCTGGGTGCATCCCGATGAGGGCGGCGAGCCCCTCCGGATGACGCCGAACCAGTACCGGCGCGAGGTCCCCTGGTGGAAGAAGCGCCCTTCGCTCGGGCTTCTGTTCGAGGCGATGGCGGACCCGTCCGCCCCGGAGTGGGCGCACCGCGTCGTGGCGCCCATCGAGGAGTTCGGCCCGGACGCGCTCCGCGCCTCCGCTCTCGATCTCTACAGCGACGACGTGGACGCCCGCTACCGAGCCGCCTACGTCCTCTACGTGCACGGTACGGAGGCGATCCCGCTCATCCTGGCCGCGCTGGATGAGGCGAAGACGCGCAAGCAACTCGCCACCCGGCTCGTGGAGGCGATCGCGGCGCGCTCGCGACGCGACTACGCTTACCGCCACAACCACTGCTTCTGTCCGCACTGCATGACGCGGTTCGAGAAACGGAGCGTGCGGCTCTCGCCTCTCCGCGCGGTGGACTACTACGCCTGCCGCTCGTGCGGGTCGACCCGAGGCGCGGTACAGCACACGGGCAAGGTGGTTGCCGTTCTCGATGGCAACGACCGTGAGGTCGTGCGCGCCGACGGAGACGTGCTGCGGGTGAACTGGCTCGCGCGCGCGAAGGCGGGCGTTGCGAACACCCTCGACCTCTTCGATTTCGACAGCGTCGACGTCGTGTCCGCCTCGGACGAGGACCTTCGGCGCTTCCTGGTCGATGTTGCGAACGACACGGACGAGGACCGCCGGAAGCGTTACCGGACGATGCCGGTGCGGCTGTCGGAGGGCTGCGCTCCCGAGGCGAGCACGCTGCACGCCCTGCGCGCGGAGTTTCCCAGGCTCATGACGGCCTCGGAAGCGGAGCCCGAGGTCGAGGTCCTACGCACCCGCTCGGAGCGCTCCGACGGCGGCGAGGAGGTCGTCCTGGAACCTCCGAGCCTGGGGGCAGAGGTCGAGGACTGAGGGCCAGTCGAGGCTGCGGGCGACGTCCGCATAGTGCTCGGCCGCAGGGCGATAGGGCAGCTGCTTGGGTGCTGCATGGGATGCCTTCCACGCTCTCCACCAGCGGGTCTTCGTCGCCTTGCTGCACTCCAGCTCAGGGATCGCCTGGGCCTCCGCTCCGAATGCGCCGGCGAGGACCCACGTGTCCGTCCCTTTGCTCGGGATGCAGACGACCACATCGGGGGGGAGGCTGGGCAAGCCGGCTCTGTCGAGCGCAATGGTCCGGACCTCGTGGGCCCCGGCCTCCGCGGGGGGGCAGTCCGGCAAGGAACCGACGCCGCGCACATCAGCCACATCGGCGTCGAGGTGGACGACGGTGACTGCGCCGCCCAGTACCGGGGACGGACCCCTTGGGAGGTCGGTCTGGCTGTCCTGGAGCCACTTCAGGACGCGGCTCCACCCGAATGGCTCCGCTCTGCCGGGCTCGCCCCACCTGAAGCCGACGGGACGTATGACGCTCAGCTCGTAGCCCTCGGTGAAGACCTGACGCATGGCCGAATCAAGGACATAGACGTCGGCCTCTCCCTCGGCCACCAGGAACACCAGAGGAACGCTAGACAACGGGCACCCCTCCGAGGTAGCCCTCGACCCAGAGGCGAGACAACGGCCAGTCCTTCGCGCGGAACTCATCGAGCCGATCTGAGAGATCCACGCGCCGTACTATCGTGCGCCCCTTGCTGTCACGTGCGACGGTGAAGAGCCGAATGCGGTCATCGTAGAGATCGAGACCATCGCAGGTAGCGGGCGTGTGCGTAGTCAGTAGCACCTGCTTCGGAGCACCGGGATAGCTGAGTACAGCCTCGCAGAACTCACCCAAGAGGCGGGAGACAGCTCTGGGGTGGAGGGCTTGTCCGAAGTTCTCGAGGGCCCAAGTGTGTGGCGTCTGCTCGTGGTACAGGAGCGCGCTGAGAAAGGAGGCATACAGCGGGCCTTCGGCGGACTCTCTGGCCGTTAGGTCGTCGCCCATGCGGAAGTCCTTGTGTGCATGCGGGTGCGGCATGAGAGGATCGCGGAAGGTGAGTAGATCGTCAGGACCACAGCCGACTGCGTCGCCTGGTTCCAGCCCGAGAAGCCAGATCCAGGTGGCGTGCCGAATGGCCTCGGCTAGCGCGGAGGCCAAGCGGCCCCCCTGTAGCCCAAGCGGGCTCTGCGGGTAGATGTCCGGCTGGTTCCCTCTGAGCACTTCGGTCACCGGGCTGTAGATGCGGAAGGCCTCGAGTCGGTTCAGGAGCTGGACGGCAGGGCTGTCGGGTGCGACCTCGGCAGCGCGGAGTGCCGCAAGGCCGCGGTCGCGCGGCAGAGAGCCGTTGGGCCCGAGTAGATCCGCCCCGTCCGCGCTCCAGGTCTCGCGGGTGAACCGCCACGGGGTGGAGCCTGACGGGTCGAGATCGGCCGAGTACTGAGCCGGCACCGGAGCGGAGCACTCCGCGCCGACTTGCAGAGCCTCAGGCCGAGCCTGGTCCCACAGGCTTATCAGATAGTGGTCCGGAGCACCGACGCGCACGCCGCGCTCGCGGAGCTGGCTCTCGCCGACCCGCCCCGAAGCGGCGGCGCCCAGTATGGCGATTGCCTCCAGCAGATTGCTCTTGCCGCTGCCGTTGGCGCCGACGAAGACGTTCACCTGCCCCAGCTCGATCTGCACATCGAAGAGTGACTTGAACCCCTTCACCTCGAACGAACTCACCAGGCACTCGGCTGGCGCTGGCATGGGATCACCCCCTTTGAAGGTCGATGCGCCATCATCTTCGAGCCTCGCCCCCTCGCTTCCTGTCCCGCCCCAGCCTCCCCCCACCTCCAACCCCAGTCAACCGCCCACCCGGC
>CAZCER010000288.1:0-6866 GCA_964497385.1 uncultured Armatimonadia bacterium
CGGGGTGACGGCCGCGCCGCTTCGGGTGGGCAGCACGGGCATGGCGCCGCGACCGGCCTCCTGAATGCCGTACAGGCTCTCCTGGGGCTGCTCGATCGCCTGGACGCGGAACATCCACCGCACGACCTCTTCGCGAATCGTGTCCTGGAGGATCTCCCACATCTCGTAGGAGTCCTTCTGGTACGCGACGAGCGGGTCGACCTGCGCGTGCGCGCGGAGGTGGATGCCGTCGCGCAAAGCGTCCATCGCCGCGAGGTGATCGAGCCAGAGGGCGTCCACGGCCTGCAGGATGCAGATCCTCTCAAGCTTGCGCATGTGGTCGGAGCCGAACTGCCTCTCGCGCTCGTCGTAGGCCTCGAACGCGGCGTCCACGAAGGCGCGCACCATCTCGTTGTGCGGCAGACGAGCGAGGGACATCGGGTTCTCGATGACGTGGTCGACCGGGTAGATCGTCCGGAGGTCGCGCACGAGTTCCTCGAAGCGCGCCTCCTCGATGTGCAGTTCGCGGATCAACCCCGCGACCTCGGAGAGAACGCCGGAGGCGACCTTCCGTTTGCGGCATTCGCCGTACAGGGTTTCGCGGAGTTCGGACATGGGCACTTCGCGGAGATCGACCTGACCCACATCGTAGACGTCGTCCAGCGGGAGATGCCCGCGCAGTTCCTCGACGATCTCCCCGTATTCGCGCGGGCTGACGGCCCGATCGACGCTGAGGTGCTCCTCGATGCGCCGCTCGACGGTTTGCTCGATGAACTCGCGCACCTGAGGGCCGAAGTCGTCGCCCTCGAGCACGCGGCGACGATCGGCGTAGATTCGCTCACGCTGACGGTTCATGACGTCGTCGTACTTCAGAACGTGCTTGCGAATCTCGAAGTGGTGGTTCTCGACGCGCTTCTGCGCGTTCTCGATGAGCCGCGAGAGGAGCCCGTACGCGATGGGCTCGTTGTCGCGCCAGCTCTTCTGGACGGCCTTCATCCGGTCCGTCGCGCCGAACAGACGCCACAGTTCGTCCTCGAGGCAGACGAAGAACCGGGAGTACCCGGGGTCTCCCTGGCGGCCCGAGCGCCCGCGGAGTTGGTTGTCGATGCGGCGGGACTCGTGGCGCTCGCTGCCGATGATCGCGAGGCCCCCGAGTTCTTTGACGGTCGCGTAGTCGGGAGAGACCGTCATGCCCTCCGGAGGCTTCCCGCCGAGCTGGATGTCGACGCCGCGGCCCGCCATGTTGGTGGCGATCGTCACCGCGCCGATGCGTCCCGCCTCCGCGATGATCCGAGCCTCTTGCTCATGGTACTTCGCGTTGAGGACGTTGTGCGGGACGCCCTCCGTGAGCGCGCGCTCAAGCCTGTCCGCTTTGTCCGGGAGGCCGATGAGTTCGGAGAACCGCGCGATGACCTGCGGGCTTGTGGCGTCCGCCGGAAAGCCCGTGGCGCGGCTCATGGTGCGGAAGTGCGCGTCCTTGATCTCATCGAGGGGGCGGAAAAGGATCTCCTCGAACTCCTTCGCCTTCTCCCCGACCTCTTTGGGCGCGTTCTGCACCCTGTCGAGCATGACGCTGACGAGGGCGAGCCGCTGCAGCGGGTCGGCGGTCAGGCGCAGGGCGAGGCGCTCCGAGACCTCGATCGAGCGCGTGCCGACGAGCGCCGGCTGGCCGCGCAGATGGCAGCTCAGGATGTCCTCGGTGAGGCCCCGGAACTTGGCCTCTTCGGTCTTGTAGACGACGTCCGCCTTGTCCTTGCGCACGACCGGGCGATTCGTGGGGATGAGCGCGACCGGCATGTTGTAGATCCGGATGAACTCGGGCTCCTCCGTCTTCGCCGTGCCGGTCATGCCCGCGAGCTTGTGGTACAGACGGAAGAAGTTCTGGAAGGTGATCGTCGCGAGCGTCTGGCTCTCGTGCTCGACCTTGACGTGCTCCTTCGCCTCGATCGCCTGGTGCAGGCCCTCGCCGTAGCGCCGCCCGAACATCAGGCGACCGGTGAACTCATCGACGATGATGACCTCGCCGTCGCGCACGACGTAGTCCACGTCGCGCGTGTAGAGGGTGTGCGCCTTGAGCGCCGTGTTCAGGTGATGCACCCACTGGAGGTTCTCGGGGTCGCCGAGATTCTCGATTCCGAGTTCTTTCTCCGCGCGCTCGGTCCCCTCGTCCGTGAGTTGCACCTGGCGCTCGCGCTCCTCGACGGTGTAGTGGTCGTCGCGCTTGAGGCGGCGGATCACCTGGTCGGCGGTCCGATAGAGATCGGAGGACTCGGCTTTGAAGCCGCTGATGATGAGCGGAGTGCGGGCCTCGTCGACAAGGATCGAGTCGACCTCGTCCACGATCGCGAAGTGGAGTTCCCGCTGCACGAGGCGCTCGCGCGAGATGGCCATGTTGTCGCGGAGATAGTCGAAGCCGAGTTCGTTGTTCGTGCCGTAGGTGATGTCGGAGTGGTAGGCCTCGCGGCGCTGCTGCGAACTCAGATCGTGCTGGATGACGCCGACCGAGAGGCCGCAGAAGTTGTAGATCGGGGACATCCACTCGGCGTCGCGCTTGGCGAGGTAGTCGTTCGGGGTCACGAGGTGAGCGCCGCGCCCCTCGAGAGCGTTGAGCGTGAGCGCGAAGGCGGCCACGAGGGTCTTGCCCTCGCCCGTCTTCATCTCCGCGATGTTCCCGAGATGGAGCATCGTCGCGCCGACAAGCTGCACGTCGTGGGCGCGAAGTCCGAGCTGGCGCCGTGCGACCTCACGCACGATGGCCCACGTGTCGATCATGAGCGAATCGAGCGGGGCGCCGCTCGCCGCCTGCTCGCGCTGGCGGTCGACGGCGCGCCGGAGTTCCTCGTCCGAGAGGGCCTTCATCGCGTCCTCGAGGGCGTTCACAGCCGGCGCGACGCGTCGCATCTGACGTTTCACGGCCCGCACGGTCGGGTCCAGGAAATCCCATAGAGCCATCGGGCAACTCCTTACGGCCACGGGACGCGGGAGAAGGCCCCCGCGTCCTCGCGCGACCGGTGGTTCAATCGGGAAGCAGGAGGTCGAGCGAGAAGTACTCGCGCTCCACATTATAGCGTGCGCGGTACACGAAGTCCGCACCGCGGTAGCGGAGTCCCAGTTCGGTGTGGCGCACCTCGGCGTCCTCGAGGTCGTACCGCACGTCGGCCTCGCCCGCCCAATGGTCGGAGAAACGGACGCGACCGCCGAGGCGCAGTTCGAGGGGGATGTCGACCGTGTCGGTCTCAAACGGCGTGGAGCCCCGAATCACATGTCCGGTCAAGCCGCCCCACAGACGCCAGTCCCGCCCGAACTCGTGCTGCACAAGCACGCCGGCGCGCGCGAAGGCGTACCGCTGCCCTGTGCTGTAGGAGTACCCATGAACGCCCGCGCGGAACGTGGCCTTCGTGTCCTCGCCCCACTCGTACGCGCGGGAGACGCCGTCCAGCGTGATCGCCCCGCGCCGTGACTCCGCCTTCGAAGGGAGTTCGTTGATCTGGCCGTAGCTGGCCGACGCCTCCACGCGCCAAGGGCCGTCCTCGGTGAGGCGCCAGGAGAGCCCTCCGGTCAGGTGACTCCAGCGCAGGTACGGCCGCGTCATGTCGCCAACGGCCTCACGGTAGCCCGCGTGCCCCCAGACCGAACCGGCGTCGCCCAGTTCGCGGGAGAGCGACGCCGAACCGGAGACGCCGCCCCGCGTGCTGAGCCGTCCGCGCAGCCCGGCGCGTATGTCGCCCAGCACGTCGCGGTCGAAGGCCCACTCGATGAAGAGGCCGTCCTGCGGATCCAGGCCGGGGATCGGCACCCACTGAAGGCTCGTGAGCGTCGGATCGCCGACGCGCTGCTCATAGTCGCTCACTCGAAACACACGAACCCCGAAGATCTCGACCTCGACGTTCGAGCCCTCCCAGGAGTGGCCCTGGACGTAGCTCAGTTCGTCCGCTCGGAGCTTGTACGAAGCGTCGCTCTTCTCGCTGGTCCGGATGTACGCGTCGGTCAGCGTCCAGGTCATGTCTTCGAAAGCAAGCTCCGAGCCCTCCACGAAGAGCCGCACGCCCGAACTCTCGTCCCAGCCGGTCACTTGCTCGACCGTGCCCCGACCGTCCGGGAAGGAATACGTCGCGCCCGCCCCGCGAACGAGGCGGTCCGGCGCCGAAATCGTGACCCGCCCCACGCACTCCGCGCGCTGCTCCGCTTCATAGTACGTGGCGCTGTCGCAGGTAATCCACACCTCGTCGGTCTCGAGCAGGACGTGCCCCTCCGCGTACACGACGCCGTCCGCCTGGCTGTACATCAGCCGGTCGGCGGACACCGCGGCGCCGTCGAGAGTCAGAGACTCGACCTGCCCGAAGCAAGCCAGCACCGCCGCCATGGTCATCGCGATCGTCACAGTAGAGCGGTCTCCTCCGGAAGCGCCCCGTCCAGCGACGCGGCGCTCCGCGCGGCTAGAGGCCGAACTCGAAACCTCCGCCGATGTAGTCCTCATCGCCCGAGTCGTAGCCTCGCGAGAGACTTCGGCTCCCATACTGCAGCCGGAAAAGCAGATCCTCGTTCATCCGCAGCGACGCCGACAGCACGCCCGTGCGCTCGGCGCGGCCGAGGTAGTTCACGTCGCTCAACACGTCTCCGCGAACCTCCCAGCGGTCGCGGACCCAGCGGAAACCCACCGTATAGCCGGATAGGGTCACTCCCGACAGCACCGGAGCCCCGCCCACGCCCCAGGCGGCCTCAGCGCTATGGCCGCTCAGGCCGTAGAGATCCTGGCCGAAACGACCCTTCGCGCGCCACACGGGAACGCTCGACAGGCCCGCCAGCGGAAGCGGCGCCGAGCCTAGGACGCCCGCGCCGCCGCCAGGTTCCGGAGTCAGCCGTCCCGTGGGAACGCCGATCACGTAGCGGGGCGCGGCGGAGGACGGAAGCAGGCTCTCCTCGGGAGGGAGCGGCGCGTCCGCAAGCGCGGGCGCGCAGCACCCGAGCAAGAGCGCAACCAGGGCTCCGGCATGACGCATCCGCCTGCTCCTTCACTTCCTGAGCGTCTAGACGTCAGAACCCGGCTATTCTATCAAGCTCGGAGCGGGCGCGCGCGGCGTAGGCGCCGTGATCGAGGGCAAGAACGCGCTCGAGTCGCGGCCGGGCGAGTTCCCACTTGCCCTGCCGCACGAGCGCCAGGCCGTAGCCGAGGCATGCGACGGGATCGGTTGGGGCGAGGCCCACAGCGCGGGCGTAGGCCTGCTCCGCGCGGGGGTAGTTCCCCGAGTCGAAGGCGGCCGCGCCCAGGCTCTCCCACGCCGCGGGGAGCGTGGCGTCGCTGAGCGTCGCGGACTCGGCGTTCTGGAGAGCCTCGGCCAGAAGCGCCGGTCGCCCCACCGCGTCGTGCGAAGCCAAGTCGAGAAGCCGATCCACGAGCGCGATGCGGACCAGCGCGTCATGGGGGGCCGCCTGAGCGCCTTGCCGGAGGACGCGCGCGGCCTCCTCGGCGTCGCCGAGCGCGTGGTGCGCCACGGCGATGTTCACGTAGGCCGACCCCATGGAGGGCTCCAGTTCAAGAATCCGCTGCGAAGCCTCCAGCAGGGAGTCGTAGGGCCACAGGAACCCCGGCTGCAGGTTCACGGCCTGGGCCAGCAGATTGGAGGCGTCGCGCAGTCCTTGAGCCCGAGCAACCGCCTCCGCGCGCGCCTCGGCGGCCAGAGCCTCGTCGAGCGCCGCGAGGCCCCGGCCGTAGCGCTCCAGCACGGCGGGCTCGACGGGCGCGGGCTCCACGACGCTAAGGGCGTAGGTGTAGAGCGGCCCCCCGAGCAACGCGTCACTGACCCGCGACGCCAGCGCCAACGCGGCGTCCAGTGGACGGTCGATCGGCGCGCGGTAGGTCTGGGCGACCAGGCGCTCGCCGGTCGAGACATCGGCGAGTTCGGCGTCCAGCACGACCATCGCGCCGTCCAGCCGCACCCAGCCGTACGCCACGGCGTCGAGGTCGAGGGCCCTCGCCGCCGCCAGCGGGTCCTTTCTCGCCGCCTCGAGCAACGTGCCGTCCAGATCGAGATGCAGGGCCCGCACCTGTCGCGCTTCGGGCACATCGGCGTAGGCGTTCGTGTCGAGCGCGCGCGTCGCCCCCTCCGCGAGCAAATACCCCGCCCAGGCGGCGTCACCGGACTCCGGCGCAAACGGCAGGAATCCGATGCGAGTGATGCTCACCTGGGCCGAGGCGGCGCCCGCCGCGAGGCCAACCAGCGAGAAGAACGTCGCGAGGCGTCCGATGCCGCGCATGGCGCGCTACTCCTTGCCCAAAGCGAGCGCTCCGGCCGCCAGCGCCGCCGCGCCAACGGGGAGACACCGCTCATCGACGGTGAAAGTGGGCGAGTGGAGCGGCGGCCAGTCGGTCTTGCCCGGTGTGCGCGCTCCGAGCCAGAAGTGCGAACTCGGCACGCGCTCGGCGATGAACGCGAAGTCCTCGCCTCCCATGGTCTTGTCCTCGACGAAGCTGACCCTCCCCGGCCCGAGTTCGGCGCGGCACGCCGCCGCCACGCGGTCGGTGACGGCCGCGTTGACGATCAGCGGCGGGGTGGACTGCCCGAAGCTCACCTCGGCCTCGGCCTCCATCGCGCGCGCCACCCCGACCGAAGTCTGCTGGATGAGGTCGCGCAGGCGGTCGTGCAGTTCAGGCTCGAAAAACCGAAGCGTCCCCTCGAACCGAACCTCCGTCGCCACGATGTTCGCCGTGCGCCCGCCCTCGATCAGACCGATCGAGACGACGGCCGGCGTCGTCGGGGCGATGCGGCGCGAGACGATGGTCTGGAGCGCGAGAATCGTCTGGGCCGCGATCGGGATCGGGTCGACCGTCAGATGCGGCTGCGCCGCATGGCCCGACCGTCCGATGACCGTGACCTCAAACGTCGACG
>CAZCER010000289.1:0-6820 GCA_964497385.1 uncultured Armatimonadia bacterium
CGAAGACGGACGCGTGGACGCCGTCCTCGGCGTGATCGATGCACGCGTCCTCGTACATGGCGAGCGCCGCGGTGGTGGGGGAGCCCGGATTCAGGCACGCCCAGAGTTCGGTCCGACCTATCGCCGATGCGTCTTGGCCAAAGGGGTTGTCGTGCCAGCCGGTCACGGGCGGCAGGAGGCCGAGCCGGAGGTGATGCAGGCCGCGGCCGCAAGCGCCCGTGGGAAGGCGGACCGAACGCAGCCACGCGGCCGCGAGATGCCCTCGGTGGACGCAGGGACCGCTCTTCTCGACGACCTCGAGCATCGCCGCCTGGATCGCGATGTCCGCGGACGGCGGGATCTCGTCGGGCAGCCCAAGCGTCTCGTGTCGCTCGCCGGCGGCGTGGGCGGACGCGAGGGCGCATCCGAGCGCTTTCCCGAGCCAACATCCGTAGACGCGGTCGTGCAGTTCGGCCTCACCGAGCCTGATGGGCAAGTACGGCATCTCCTTCCGGGGAGACGGAGAGTGTTCAAACGAGGCGGCGGGGGGTCCTTCACGGGGAGGCGCGGGTTCGTGCGCCCCGAGGCAGGCGTGACGGGCCGCGGCGCGAACCTCTTCCCCAGGACGAAGTCGCCTAGATGGACCTTCGCAACGGCGTCTGGCGCGAGGAGACCGTCTTCTTCCGTCGCGCTCAGCAGGTTCAGGCCCGCGCCGAAGGCGACTCGGTGCTTGAGACCACGCCTGTCGGGCGGGAGTTCACGGAGGCCGGCAACCTGACCAGCGTCTTCGTCGGCGGGTCGCTCTGGGTCGACGAACTGCCGATCCTGGACCGCGCGATCGAGCCCGAGCAGGTAGCGGAGCACTACCCGGGCGCCGGACGGATCCACGACTGCAGGCGCCCGAGAGCGCCGTGAGAGGACCGACAATGAAGCTGAGAGCCGTATCGCACGGCGCGCTGCTCGTAGCGTGCGCCCTGCTGTTTGGGGCCCTTGCCCCCGCCGCTCTGCCGCAGGACTCGCCGGGCGAGACGAAGGAGCAGCGCGACGCCCGGATGCAGTGGTGGCGCGAGGCGCGCTTCGGGATGTTCATCCACTGGGGCGTCTACTCGGTTCCCGCGGGCACGTACAACGACCAGCGGATAGGCGGGATCGGCGAGTGGATCATGAACAGCGCCAAGATCCCCGTTGCCGACTACGCCGCCTACGCGGAGCGGTTCAACCCCGTGCAGTTCGACGCCGACGAGTGGGTCTCGCTCGCGAAGAGCGCGGGGATGAAGTACATCGTCATCACGTCGAAGCACCACGACGGCTTTGCGATGTTCCGCTCGCAGGCGAGCCCGTACAACATCTACGACGCCACGCCGTTCAAGCGGGACCCGCTCAAGGAGCTGTCGGAGGCCTGCCAGAGACAGGGCATGAAGCTGGGGTTCTACTACTCGCAGGCCCAGGACTGGCGCCATCCGGGAGGCGCGGCCGCGGGCGGGCACTGGGATCCCGCGCAAGACGGCAGCATGGACGACTACATCCGCGACATCGCGGTCCCCCAGGTGAAGGAGCTTCTCACCAACTACGGGCCGATCGCGATCCTGTGGTGGGACACCCCGGTCGACATCACGCCAGAGCGCGCGGCCCCTCTCTACGAGCTGACGAAGCTCCAGCCGGGGATCATCACCAACAACCGCCTCGGCGGCGGCTTCCCCGGCGACAGCGAGACGCCCGAGCAGTTCATCCCGCCCACCGGCTACCCGGGCGGGCGCGACTTCGAGACCTGCATGACGATGAACGACACGTGGGGCTACAAGTCGTACGACGATAACTGGAAGTCGCCCGAGACGCTCATCCGCAACCTGATCGACATCGCGAGCAAGGGCGGCAACTACCTGCTGAACGTCGGCCCCACCTCGGAGGGCGTCATCCCGCAGCCGAGCGTCGAGCGGCTGCGGGCCGTGGGCGAGTGGATGAAGGTCAACGGCGAGGCCATCTACGGGACCAGCGCCAGCCCCTTCGCGAAACTCACCTGGGGGCGCTGCACCCGCAAGCCTGGCAAGCTCTACCTGAGCGTGTTCGACTGGCCGACGGATGGGGCGCTGCGCGTGCCCCTCGCGAGCAAGGCCGCGAAGGCATACCTCCTCGCCGACCCGGACGCGGCGCTCGAGATGGAGGCGACAGAGCGCGGCCTGCTCGTGCACGTCCCGCAGACTCCCCCGGACCCGATCGCGAGCGTTGTGGTTCTCGATATCGAAGGAGAGCCCGAGACGCTCGCGGCGGTCCTGTTCCAGGAGGAGGACGGGACGATCCGGCTCTCCGCCGCCGACGCGGAGATCGTGGGCGAGAACGCGCGGCTCGAGTCGCGCGGCGGCGAGGCGAACATCGGCTACTGGACCGACGTGAACGACCTCGCCCAGTGGCAGGTGCGAGTCGAGAAGCCGGGCGAGTTCGAGGTCGAGGTCACGTACGCGTGCGAAACGGGCTGCGCCAAGGGCGAGTTCGTTGTCTCGGTCGGCGACCAGGCCTTCCTCTGCCGCACCGAGGCGACAAACGGGTGGGATGATTACCGCACGGTCTCGCTCGGGCGGGCGCACATCCCCGCGGCCATGGACGTCGGCGCGATGGTCCGGGCGCTCCGCATGCCGGGGTACGCCGTGATGAACCTGCGCGGGGTGGTCTTGAGGCCGGTCGAGTAGCCCCGGGGCGAGAGGCACGGTGGCGATGGACCAAGTGGAGGACCAGCCGCTCCTTCCGCACGAGGACGAGTCCGGGGCCGAAACGTCGGCCCCGGACTCGCGCCCGCACGGCGACCGCTGGGCGAGCTGGCACGCGGCGGCGGCGCGGCCGGCGCGCGAGGGCGGATGCTGGCTCACGACGCTCGACACGCTGCGCTGGTCGCGGTACGCGGCGGTGGTGTGCGGCGGCGGGCTGCTGGTGACGCTGGCGCTCCGGCCGCTTGTCCCGCCCAACCGGGGCGCGACGGAGGACGGCCTCCTTTTCGTCTTCGCGTTCACGGGTCTTATCGCGCTTGCGACCGAGGTGCTCGCGGTTCCGTTGGCTCGGCTCGAACGGGCCTATGCGCGGGATCGGCTCGCGGACGCCATCGGGGCCGTGGCGGGCCGCAGCCTGGACGGGGCGACGCTCGTGGGCCTCGTTCACGACGGCCGCCCCGAATGGCCGCCCGGGAGCTTCGCGGACTCGTACGCGTTCCTGGAGGTGAACCGCGACCGCCTCACGCTCTGGCGGCTCGCCGGCGAGCTGACCATCCCGCGCTCCGCCGTCCTCGCCGTCGAACCGGCCGAGTACATGGCGCGCCGCGGCCACGACGTGGTCGGCGCAGAGGCGACCGCGCCGCTTGTGCGCTACGTGTCGTCGGAGGCGAGCGCACGAAAGGTCCTCGCGCTCGAGGCGCTCGCCGGCCCCGCCGCGGAGGATGTGCTCCGGGCCTCGCGCGACCTCCACGCGACCCTGGCGTCTTGGTTCGGTGGAGACTCCGGGACGGGGGAAGACGCGTGAGCATCGGGAACGAGCCTCTCGAAGGCGTCCTCCCGCACGAGCGTGACGACGTGCTGCCGCACGAGGACACTACGGGGGAAGAGCAACGCGAACTCGCGGAGAAGCGCCCGCGGCGCCACACCCCGCCCCCCGCTCCTCGACCGTACTCGCGTTCCGGGATCGGCATCGGCTTCAGCCGCAACTACGAGTTGATCCGCAAGGCGCTCGTGTGGGTCGCGGCGGCCGGTGTGCTCTACGTGCATGTGCAGTGCTGCGGGTTCGTCCCGATGGTGATCCAACTCGCGTGGGAGGCCGGGGGCGCCGGACTCGCGGCCGCCGCGGGAACGGCCTGGGCGCTTGCGCTCGTGGTCGGGCCCATCGTGCTCGCGTTCGCCGTGCGTCGCCCCCTCGCGGAATGGCTCGGGCAGACCGGGCTGAGCGCCTCGTACCGCCGGATGACGAACGCGATCACCCGCTCCTTCCGGGTCACCGCGCCCATCGCGAGGCGCGTCGGGATCGTCTTCGGAGTCACGCGGCGCCATCCGCCCGGCGAGTATGAGGAGTACCTGGGGCTGCTCGAACTCCGCGCGAACGAGATGGTCCTTTGGTGGGCGAGGGACGAGACGGTCGGCGTTTTCACGATTCCACGCAGCGCGGTGACGCACTTCGGTCGCGTGGAGCATTGGTACGACGTTCACCAGGTCGCGGTCCCGGCCTCGCTCGCTCCGGTCGCCCCGCTCATCGGCTATGCTGACGAGGCGACCGGCAAGACGCTTTGGTTCAGCCTGGAGTCGGGTGACGAAGTCGCTCCGGCGCGAATCGCGGCGGCCACCGAGGCGCTTCACGGGGAACTGGAACGCTGGCTCAACGCGGACGCCGATTCGCAAGGGTGATCCGTCGACAGAACCTCCATTCGCTTCAGCCGGCGTCCTCGTCGGTCGACCCGACTCCCGCGCGCAGCACTCCCTCCCGCCCGATCATCCCGCGGAACACGCCCTCGGAGTCGATGACCGGCAGACGCTTCAGGCCGTGCTCGGCCATCTTGCGGATCGCGTCCATCAGGGCGTCCTCTTCGCGGACCCGAATCGGCGCGGCGTGCAGGAACTCACTCACCGGCCGCGCGAGGACCTGGTCGCGCGTCACCGCGTCGCGACCCGGTCCTCGCCCAAAGAGGGCGACCAAGCGTCCGAACGCCCCGGGCGCCTCGGGCGCGAGCACGAGGGGCAGGAGATCGCGATCGGAGACGAGTCCCACGAGGCGCCCGGCCTCGTCGGTCACGGCGACGCGCTGCGCCCTCGCCTCGGTCATCGTGCGGAGCACGCTCTCGACAGAGGCGGTCGGGCGGACGGTCTCGGCCTCCCTCTCCATCACATCGCGAACAAACCGGGCCCCGGTGACGTCCACAGGCGAAGCCTCCTCGTCGCCCCAGTCGGTCGCTTCGCGCGTGATCACGCGGAAGAGGTCGATCCGGCTCAACATGCCCGCGAGCCGGCCGTCCTTGTCAACGACCGGAAGCCGCTTGAGGCCCGTTGCGGCCATCCGCGCGGCCGCCTCGGTGACGAGGTCGTCGGCTTGGACTCGCTCGACCGGAGAGGACATGATGGCGCGCGCCGGCTCGCTGGCCACCGACCCCAGAGCGTCCGAGACGCTCGCCTCCTCGAGTTCGGCGAGCAAGCCCAGGCGCACCGGCAGTCCGCCGCGGTCCACGAGATCCCCCTGCGTCACGATGCCCATCGGGCGCCCCGCGGGATCGGTGACGATGAGGCAGCGAAGGCCCAAGGACAGCAGAAGGCGGACGCATTCGCGGACGGGGGTGGACGGCGACACGGTGGTCGGCGACGGGGTCATCACATCGCGCACCCGGAGATGGCGCGGAAGGACCCGGCCCTGGACCCGGTGACGATGCAGCGCCATCTCGCCAATCAGCACGATCCCGTCGCTGACGAGTTCGTCCACCACGGGCAGGACCTTCGGCAAGAGGGCGGTGGGCAGGACGATCGAGATGCGCAGGGGCATGCTGTGCGCGAGGACTTCGAGACGCTGGGTGACGATCTCACCGTTCTCGAAGCACCCGGCGATCCCGCGGCTCACGATGCACCGGGCGTTCGTGTGAAGCCGGTGCACCCGATCCACCACTTCCTGTGAGAGCGGCCGCCCGCCGTGGCGCGCCTCTTCCGTCGTGTGGATGACGACCTCGCTGTAGCGAATGGGCATGTCACAGCCTCCCTAGGTCAGCCTCCAGGCAAGCCACATGCCGACAAGGACGAGGAGCCCCCCGCCGACCGTGTTCGCGAGCACATTGGCCACCGCGGGCCAAGCGGCGCCCTCGCGCGCGTAAGTCACCGTCTCCAGGGCGTAGGTCGAGAAAGTGGTGAGCGCGCCCAGGAAACCCGTCACGAGAAACAGGCGCGCGGAGGGGCTCAAGAAGCCCTTCCGCTCAGCCGACTCGAAGCACACCCCGATCACGAAGCACCCCGAGAGATTCACGATCAACGTGCCCCAGGCGAAGCCAGTCCCGAAGAGCCGCGCCGCCAGAAGCCCCGTTCCGTAGCGGAGGAGGGCGCCGAAGCCTCCGCCGACGATCACGAGAACCGCTTTGTGCATGGGTCGGGGCGTCCTTCCATCCCGCCGAAAGCGATCGGCGGACGGTCATCGCGCGGCATGCACCGGCCGGTGTCGGCGGGGGAAGCGACCATCGCGCGGGCGCGACTCCTTCGGCGCAAGCTGCGGCCTGTCCGTAGGAGTCATCAGCGCGAGCGAAGCTCGGCGGTTGCCGGCAAACTCCATTGCCGGGCGGCGGACACACCACCAACGAGAAGGGTAGCCCGACGCCAGTCCATGGTCAAGGGGGCGCGCTGGCCCGCCGACATGCCCTCGCCCCTCCCACGACGCGCGGCCGCGGGAGAGGGAGAGAGCCACTAGAAGAAGTGCGTGTACCCGAGGTACACCCAGGTCCCGATGTAGCGGCGCGAGCCGGGGCTGGAGCGCTCGGTTCCCGCGGTCGAGAGCCCGGCCGACAACTCGAGCAGGCCGTCGTCTCCGACGCGCTTACGAAGGCTCGCGGACAGGGAGAACGGCACGCCGTACCCCGCGCCGGACTCGTAGGAAAGCCCGACTCCGGCGCCGACGGACCACCAGAGGCCGTCCTCGAAATCGTCCTCCCCGATCTCGTACCGGGCCATGAGTTGGTCGTACTCCGCCGGCGACCAATACCGAGCCGACTGGAGGGAGTTCGTCATGCGACGGCCTTCGATCGAGAAGTCGCCCCATCGGTTGCCGTCGCGGTGCACGCGGCGGCGCCACGAGGCCGAGAGGACGTTCCGCTGGTTGCCGTCCGAGACGTCGATAAGGGCGGCGT
>CAZCER010000290.1:0-6810 GCA_964497385.1 uncultured Armatimonadia bacterium
CGCGGCTAAGGGGCCGAGAATGCGATGTCGTGGTAAGGCTGGCCGTCGGCGTCCGTGAAGAACAGGAGGAAGCCGCTCTCGGCCCGCGGCGACGGCAGCCCGGCGCGGAACGCGACGACGAGTTCATGCTGGCCGGCGGCGACGGCGTCCCACGCGATGGGCGAGACGAGCGCCTCCACACGGTCGCGAGGTGAGGTCAGGTGCTCGAGACCGCCGACGGGCGCCCCGTCCCACCAGACGCGCATGTTCGACGAGGTGAGCACATCGAGCTTCAGCGCGCGGTCGGTGGGGACGTTCACGAGGCACCGCGCGAAGACGGTCCGGAATGCGCCTGGATCCCCCGCGAGCGGCCGGAGGTTCGCGTAGCAGTCGCGGAACTCCGGTGCGCCTTCCTCCAGCGCGAGGGGAGCGAACGCCGCATCCTCAGGGGGGTCGGGCGCCGCCTCGACCGGGAACCACGGCGAGTCATCGCCGGCCGCCAGGACCGCCAACGCGCCGGAGAGCGAGCCCGGGGCGGGGTCGGATGAGGGAGTCTCCGCGCTGAGCACGTAGATGACCGGGCCTTGGGAGTCATGGCCGCTCACGCGGGCGACGAATATCGAGCGTCCCGCGGCCCAGTCCGAGGGCGGGGCGAGTTCGAATACGACGCTTCGCTCGGACGGGGCGAGGTCCGCAGCCGACGGCTCGGCGGTCCAACCGAACGGCGCGTCAAGGGCGACGGACTCGGTCGTGACGCCATCCACGCGCGTCGTCTCGAGCAACGCCTGCGTCGGCAGACCCGATCCGCCCTGGGAGAGAACGAGCGCCCAGCCTTCCGGCGCGGGGGCGTAGCGCGGCTCGGCGGGCGGGGTCTCGTCGCCAGGCGCGTACAGGCCTACGCGGGTTCCGGCTTTCGTCGGGTGCGCGGGAACGGGCTCGCCGTTGAGCGTGGCCGCGTCGGACTGGACGCCGGTGAAGAGCACGGACAGGGCGTGTCCCTGCATGAGATCCGCGGCGCCCGGCTCGAGCCGGATGATCGCGAAGGCGACCCCGTCGTCGACGCCGCTTTCGGCAACGGTGACGCCGGTGAGGCGCCGGCTCGCGGCGACGGCTTCGTTGAAGCTCACGTAAGCGATCCCGGGTTGGCCGGCCCATTGCCTCAGGCGTCCGGCGGCCTCGCCCCATTTGTAGGCGCTGACGCCTTCGGTGGGCGCGGAGAGTTCCCAGGTCGTTCCCCAGATGCCGGCGCCGACGCCAAGGCCGCGCTCGGTGACCTTGGACTCGGTCCGGACGAACAGGGATTCCTCGCCGAAGTTCACGGACGGGACCTCGACGTCGCGCAGTTCCGGCCAGGCGGGGTTGTGAAGGCCCAGGGGGTCGGACGAAGGCGCGCGCAGGCCGTCGTAGCCCGCGTGAAGCAGCCGTTCAGCGATCTCCCTCTGGATGTAGGCTCGCACGCCGCGATCGCCAAGGGGGTAGGTGAAGCTCGGCGCCGGTAGGCCGGTGCGGGCCTGGAGCTTCGCGCGCGAGGCTCGGAGTTCGTAGTCGATCGCCTCGGGGGAGAGGAGTGACAAGCGCTGGGCGGAGACGCCCCAGGAGCCGATGTCCATCCCGAGTTGGACGAGTCCCAGTTCGCGCGGAACCACGTCGCTTGAGGGCGAAAGGAAGAAGGTTCCGCGGAAGCCGTAGCGGTCGAGCAGCCGGGCCATGCGGACGTCGGCGCGCGCGCCGCCCTCGAGCGCCGCGTAGACGAGGCCCTCGCACTCGGGTCCGAACGGGGCCGGCGCCGCACGGACGCTGGCGGCGTCGGCCCCGTTGAGGGGGACTTCGACGCGCCACTCGGCGCCGTCGGCGGGGGCGAGGAGCAGGCTGAGGAGCATTGTGACGGGCGCGAAGGCAGCCATGGCGCCATCCAACCCTTCCTATGCGCGCATCCGGTCGACTACTCGTCCACCCATCCGGTGGAGACGGAGCCGTCGGGCATGATGGTGGAGTCGAAGCGGGAGCCGGAGAGCGTCGCCCCGTCCATGTGCGCGCCGACGAGGCACGCGCGGGAGAGTTCGACGCCCTTGAGAGAGGCGCCGCGCAGGTCGCCGTGCGAGAGGTCGACGCGGGACAGGAGAGCCCCGTCCGCGTTCGCGTTGGTGAGATTCGCGCCCACGGCGGTCGAGGCGATGAGGTCGGCTCCGCGGAGATCGGCGCCGCTGAGGTTGGCGCCGATCAGGATGGCGCGGTACAGCTCGACCTCGCTGAGGTCGTAGCCGGATAGATCCAATCCCGTGAGGTCCACTCCGACCATGGAGGGGGGGCGCACAAGGGTCCGGCGATAGGCGGACCAGGCCTGCGGGCCGCCCATGAGGGCGTCGACGTGGTCCTGGGCGAGGTCGCGGACGGTGCGGATCGAGAGCGAACTCCCGCCGCCCGCCAGGCGCTGCGCGAGGAGGACCGACAACTCGCGATCGTTGCGCGCGAGTTCGGAGAGGAGCATCCCTTTCTGCTCCTTGGCCATCTCGAGGTGGGCCTGGGCGCCGAGAAGGGTCTGCTGGGCCGCCTGCCAGCGGCCGCCGATGGCGGGATCGCCCAAGAGGCGTTGGGCGACGTGCGCGTCGATCCGCTCATCGAGGCCGCCGACCTCACGCGCCACTTGCCGCGGGGATTTGCGGGTCTTGAGCGACTTGCGCCAGTCGAGGAATCGCTTGAGCAGCAGGTAGCCGACATAGAGGATGACAGCGGTCAGGAAGCCGTTGCGAAACTCCTCCGGAGCGGCCAGCTTTCGGACGGCGTCGAAGACGCGCAGGATGGGTTCCAGGACCGAGGCGTTGGCGTACACGGCGACTCCTCCGTTTGGGCGCGCGAACTCGTACCCAGGTCGATGCAACATCATAAACAACCGGAGACCGAAGTTGGCTCATTCACAGGTCAAAAAAGACGGAGCCGCGAAGCCCGCGGGACGGCCGGCCGACGGCCCTTGCGTCGAGATACTTAGAAGAGTATAACTCATGGACATCGGCGGTTCGCGGGCGCGGGTCGGCGGTCCCGTTCCGGGCGCGGCCGTGGTGAACCGTCGGGGCGCCGGGGCGTTCTGGAGTTAGCGAGTCGGAGGGGAGCAAGCAGCTTGCAGGAGCCCAAACCCTACACACCCCCCGAGCCAGGGGTGCGCCGCACCTCAACGCCGGCGCGCACGGCGCTTCATTGGATCGTGGGCCTTCTGAGCTGGGCGCTCCTCGTGTACGCATGGTTCCGCCTGTATCCGGGCCTCACCCCGTCGGCTGTTCTCGAGCCCCTGCTGGTGGTCTTCTACCTCTCGATGATCGGCATCGCGATCACGCTCATCTGGATCAGCCACAACCTAAAGATCAACCGGACGCTGCCGCCTCGAAGGGCGAGGTATGTTCGGGAGCCGGACTGGAAGACGGACTATCTCGGCCGGACGGTGGAGGGCCCGCTCGACGCGGCCCGGTTCGCTCCGTACGTGGAGTTGACGTACTCCTTCGACAAGAAGGTCTACCGGCCGACGCCGATCACGGACTTGGGAGTCGATCTGCTTCTCGGCGCCGCGGCTCCTCCGGCGCCGGCCCGCGCGGGCGGCCCGGAGGTTGACTACACGCTGGATCGCGGCCACGCGTACGACGCGGAGGAGATCGCGTTTCGCGCGGCTCGGGAGGCGCAGCGGCAGGCCGCTCAAGGAGGGCCCTCGGGGCCCGCGTGGGGCGGCGCGGCCCCGGCCCCGACCGTCGTCGTAGAGGGCGCGCGCAGTGGTGATCGCCCGTGATCACGACCATCCACGACATCCAGAACAACTGGCTTTTCCTGGTGGCGCTTACGATCGTCGGGATCTACCCGATCACCTCGGCGGCGATCTGGGTCGTGACGGCCATCCTGTATCGGCGGCGCTGGGAGAAGGAGCCGCTGAGCGCGGGAGGGCTCCCGGAGCACCCGCCGCTCGTGTCGATCATCATCCCGGCGTACTGCGAGGAGAAGGGGATCGCCCGAACGATCCGCGGGGCGCTCGGGATCGACTACCCGAACAAGGAGATCATCGTCGTCGACGACGGGAGCACGGACCGCACGAGCGCCGAGTGCGCCCCGTACGTGGCCTCAGGCAAGGTGCGGCTCCTTCGGAAGCTGCGCAACGAAGGCAAGGCCATGGCGTGCAACGACGCTCTGCCGATCACGAGCGGGGAGTTCGTGCTCGTCATGGACGCGGACGCCTACCCGGATCGCGACCTCCTGAGGAACATGGTGCCGCACCTCACGCGGTGGGCGCGCGTGGCGGTGGTGACCGGCAACCCGCGCGTGGCGAACACGGCGACGGTTCTTTCGAAGATCCAGGCGCTGGAGTTCTCCTCGACGGTCAGCCTCATCCGGCGCACGCAGCGCGTGTGGGGCCGGATCATGACGATCTCGGGGATCATCGGGCTCTTCCGGCGCGACGCGCTGATCGACGCCGGCCTTTACAGCCCGGACATGGCGACCGAGGACATCGACATGACGTGGAAGCTGCAGCGGCGCTTCTACGATGTGCGTTACGAGCCGAACGCGATCGTGTGGATGCAGGTTCCGTCCACGCTGAAAGTGCTCTACGCGCAGCGCCGGCGTTGGGCGCTGGGGATGGCGCAGGTGCTTCGGAAGCACCGCGACATCTTCCGGGACTGGCGCTGCAAGCGGCTCTACACGGTCTACGCGGAGGCGGTGGCCTCGATCATCTGGGCCGTGTGCTTCGTGAGCCTGTCGCTTCTGTTCGTGATGTCGTACGTCGTCGACCCTCCGCCGGTCGGCGCCGACCCGGTTCCCGCGATGTGGGGACTCATCATGGCGATCGCCTGCCTGCTGCAGCTCTTCGTGGGCGTGTGGGTGGATCGGCGCTACGATCCGGATGTGCTCAGGAACTACATCGTCGCTCCGCTGATCCCGCTCATCTACTGGCTGTTCCTCACGGGGACGACGATGCTGAACGCGCCGAGGGGCTTGTTCGGGCGCAAGAAGCAGGTTACGATCTGGAACATCCAGCGCGAGTAGCGACAGCCGGCGCGCTTGCGAGACGGCGCGCGGCGACCGGAGGAGGCGATGACCACGGCGCGGCGACACCTGGCCCTGTTCGGTTTCGATGGACACCTTGCGGCTCTAGTTGCCGATGCCGTTGGCATGGCTCCGGCGCGCTTCGCCTAGCGCTCCCCCCGTCGGCCCGTAAGGGCCCCATCATCCCCACGCCGTCTTGGTCTCGGCCTGACGCGCCGTAGGACCCGGCGGCCATCGCGTTCGCTGCGGGAGGACCCCATCATGTCCGCACCCTTCGGGTTTGGCACCAACACACTGCACGCCGGCCACGCGCCGGATCAGGCCACCGGCTCGAGAGCCGTCCCGATCTACCAGACGACCTCGCACGTGTTCGATGACGCCGATCACGCCGCGCGGCTCTTCGCGCTGGAGCAGTTCGGGCACATCTACGCGCGGCTGAGCAATCCGACGTGCGCGGCGCTTGAGTCGCGCCTCGCCGTTCTCGAGGGCGGGACGGGCGCGTTGACGTTCGCCTCGGGCATGGCCGCGATCTCGTCCGCGGTGCTGGCCATCACGTCGGCGGGGCAGAACATCGTCAGTTCGAGCGCGCTCTACGGCGGCACGGTCAGCTTGTTCACCTACACGCTGCCGCGGCTTGGCGTCGAGGTGCGGTTCGTGGACACGGGCGATCCCGCGCAGGCGGCCGCCGCGATCGACGAGAAGACCCGCCTCCTCTACACCGAGTCGGTTGGGAACCCCAAGAACAACGTCGACGATTTCGAGGCTCTCGCGCGGGTCGCGCACGGCGCGGGGATTCCCTTCGTGGTGGACAACACGGTGATGAGCCCGTACCTCTTCCGTCCGATCGAGGCGGGGGCCGACATCGTCGTCCACTCCCTCACCAAGTTCATCGGCGGTCACGGCACGGCGATCGGCGGCGCCATCGTGGACAGCGGGAACTTCCGTTGGGATTCGGGGAAGTACCCGGAGATCTCGGAGCCCGACCCTAGCTACCACGGCGTCTGTTTCTGGGAGCGATTCGGAGACCTCGAGGGCGTCGGCAACATCGCCTACATCACACGCGCCCGCACGTCGATGCTGCGCGACATGGGCGGGTGCCTGTCTCCGTTCAACGCGTTCCTCTTCCTGCAGGGCCTGGAGTCGCTGCATGTGCGTATGCCGCGGCACTGCGAGAACGCGTTGGAACTCGCGAAGTGGCTGGAGGCGCACGAGGCGGTGAGTTGGGTGAACTACCCCGGCCTCGCGTCGCATCCCGACCACGAGCGCGCAAAGAGGCACCTCCCGCGCGGGGCCGGCGCGATCGTCGGGTTCGGGGTGAAGGGCGGTCTCGAGGCGGGGAAGCGCTTCATCAACGGCGTGCGGCTCATCAGCCACCTCGCCAACCTCGGTGACTCGAAGTCGCTGGTGCTCCATCCGGCGTCGACGGCGCACAGCCAGCTCACCCCCGAGCAGCTCGAGGCGGCGGGCGTTACTCCCGACTACATCCGCTTCTCGGTCGGCATCGAGGACGTCGCGGATCTCAAGGCGGATCTTGACCAGGCGTTGAAAGCGAGTCAGGCCTAGACATGAGCGATCCGATCGATGCACGGCCCGGCGCGACCGGAGGTTCGAAGTACGATCCGCCGGACTCACCGACCTCCGTGGGATGGACGCGACCGCAGCGCATCCGCATCGCCGACGAGTCCCGGCCGCTCTCCTTGGAGTGCGGCCGGGCGCTCGCGCCGGGCGAGGTGGAGTCCGAGACCTACGGCGCGCGTTCGCCGGAGCGCGGCAACGCCGTGCGGCTGCGGCCCGCCCGCTCCCCTATCTCTT
>CAZCER010000291.1:0-6791 GCA_964497385.1 uncultured Armatimonadia bacterium
GGGCTTCACGGGCATTCGGCACATGAACCCATGGTCATCGCATACATAGTCCACCCAGTCGTCCGCGGTCGGGTCGGGGGCCTTCGCCGCCGCGACCGTTCCCGCAGGTCCGGCCGCCGGGCCCGTTCCGGTCGCATTCCCCGCGTCGCCCTTGGGGCAGCCGCAGACGGCGAGCGAGAACGCGAGCAGACCAATCAGGGAGAGCAGAAGTGCGTTGCGCATTCGGTTCCTCCTCATGCCCGAGCCGTCGCTCCCGACCAGCTCGGCGGACGCGCGCGACGAGGGCTCGTTCACCCACTGGACCTCACTCCGCCCCGATCGGGCGCATGCCGCATTCGGGCGGAACGGGGCGCCACAGTCACTGGGCCGGATGGATCCTCCCGCCGCGCCCTTCGTCACGCCGGCAGACCGCGCCGACGGCCCCTCGACAAGCTCAGGGGAGCCTCAGGGCAGGCGGGCCCCTCCATGCGGCCCCTCCATGGACCAATGCGGAACGCCGCGTCAGTCCTTGAACGCGTACAGCTTCCCATCATGCGAGCCGATGTAGACCGCGCCGTTCGCGCCGATCGCGGGGCTGCTCTCGACCCGGTTGCCCGTGGCGTAGGACCAGAGTTCGGTCCCGGCCGCCGTGATGGCGTACACGGAGTAGTCCCACGAGCCGACGTAGACCGTGCCGTTCGCGTCGATCGCGGGGCTTGAAGACACGCGTCCTCCGGTGGCGAAGGTCCACTTCAGCGAGCCGTCCTGGTTCAGCGCGTAGACGCTGTTGTCGTACGATCCGACCACGATCGCGCCGTCGGGAGCGATGGCGGGCGAGGAGCGCACCCAGTCCCCCGTCTCGTAGCGCCACTTCAGGGTTCCGTCCGCGCGCACGGCGTAGATGTAACCGTCGTCCGAGCCGAAGTAGATCACGCCGTCGCCGCCGACCGCCGGGGAAGAGCGCACATAGTCGCCGGTGGCGTAGGTCCACTTCGGCGAGCCGTCGGGGTTGACGGCGTGGAGGCTGTAGTCGTCCGAGCCGATGTAGAGGGTCCCGTCGGTCGCCATCGCCGGGCTGCTCCAGGTCCAGTCGCCGATCGAGGCCGACCAGCGGAGGGCGCCCGTCGAGGTGACGGCCTGGAGGTCGTTCGAGCGGACCCCGAAGTAAATCGTTCCGTCGTCTCCGATGAGAGGGCTGCTGTGGGCGATGGTCTGCTCCGCGTTGTAGCGCCAGTCGAGCACGCCGCTGCTCAGGAACGAGTAGAGGTAGTAGTCCTGGCAGCCCACGAGAACCGTCTCGTTGTTCGTGACGGCCGGGGCGTTGTTCACGGAGTTGCCGACCGTGTAGGACCAGGCCTGGGTCCCGTCGGGGTTCAGAGCGTAGACCTTGTCATCCGAGGTGCCGAAGTAGATGACCCCGGCCTCGCCGATGACGGGGCTCCCCTCCACCCACTGTCCGGCGTCGAAGGACCACTGCACCGTTCCCGCCTGCGGGCCGACGTACGCGCTCCGGGCGGTGCGACGCGCGTCGTTGCCGAACATCGGCCAAGCGCTGTCGGCCGGCCCGTCCGGACCCGCGGAGTCGGCCTCGACGGTCACGCTCGCGGTCGCGGTCTTCCCGCCCACGGTCGCGCGTACGGTTCCGCTCCCGGTCCCCGAGCCGGCTGTGAAGAGGCCGGTTGAGCTGATCGCGCCGATGCCGCCGTCCACGAGCCATGTCGGGGTGACCGAGACGGGCGCGTTCCCGCTGTCGGCCGCCACCGCGGTGAACTGGTAGGTTCCGCCCGGACGCACGGAGGCGCTCGTCGGAGAGACCGCTAGCGAGGCCACGGACACCGTGCTCGGCAGGAGAGTGATCTGGATGCTCACGCTCGCTCCGGCCGCGAGGCTCAGTGTGATCGAGACGTTCGCATAGCCCGAGGCGGTTGGAGGCTCGATGACGATTGTCTGCGTCCCCGCCGCGATTCCGGAGAGGGTGAAGGTCCCGTCGGCTCCGGAGTAGGTTCCGGCGCCCTGCCTTGCGCCCACGGAGGCGGCGCCGATGGGGACGTAGACGTAGGCGTTCGGGACGGGCTGGCCCGTGTTCGTGGCGTCGACGAGCGAGCCGCTAACCGTCGCGGTTCCCGTGGGCGCTCCCGCCCCGCCGCCGCAGCCCGGCGTGAACGAGAGCGCGAGCGCCAAACACGCGATCAGCGTGAGGGCCCAGGTGAGGTGCTTCGCCGCTCCGCGGAACATAGCTCCGGATCCGATCACGTTGGTTCCCTTCTTGTCGCCCCCAGCCGTCACCGGTTTATGCTTCGCACCCGAACGCCATGGTCCTGTTCGACGGCGTGCCGCCTACCCTCGGGAAACCGCCGGCGCCTCTGCACATGGGAGCGAGCGACGCGATGCTCCGGGAGAGGTCGGGAGCGCCCACGGCCAAGCGGACCGCGGATTGGCGCGACGTGCTCTGGCGTGAGTGGAAGCACACGCCGGACGACGCCCTTGCCGGCCTCATCTACGTCGCTCTGGCCGGGGACAAGCCGACAGGCAGGGCGGTCCGCCGCGTGGCGTGGTGGCGGGCGGAAGGCTGGATCGCCGGAGCCGCGATTGTGGGACCGTGGATTCTCGGTGCGGCGGGAGCGTGGGTGGACGCCAGTGTGAGTCCGTCACCGGATCTCTTTCCATGGTCGTGGCTCGCGGGGCTTGTGGCCTGCCCCATAGGCGCGTGGCTGGGCGTCGCGGGGCACCAGGCGCGTCTCCTCCGGCGAATCGACACGTGGCACGGGCTCTTCGCGGCGAGCGCTCTCTACCTCCGTAGGCTCGCGGCGCAAAGCCTCAAGTCGCACGGTCGGGGCGAGGTGATTCTCTACAGCGGACCCCCAGGCGCCCTCACCGTGCATTCCGCTCCTGTCCGCCGGCGTGTGCCCTGGTTCGGCCGCCGCCCCTCGACGGAGGAGGTGCTCGCAGCCCTGCGCCACCCCGACGCGCCCGAATGGCTCCGGAAGGTCGCCGATCCCGAGGCGGAACGGCGACCGGCCCGCGGGTTGCTCAACGAGGCTCTGGATGACGAGCCGGTGCTCGCCGCACGGGCGCGCCTGCTCCTCGCACAGGGTGGAGGACGTGCCGTACACGCGGTGTCAGAGGCGACGCGGAACGGCCTCATGCCGCGCGAGGTCGGCGGCGACCTCGCGTCCCGGACCGCCGAGCCTACGGCCTCGCTCGCTCCGGACGCCGCCGGCCTGCTCTGCCCGGACTGCTTCTGCCGTGTGGGCGTTCTCCGAGCGGGCAGACTACGCCGGCTTGCCGGGCTCCGGTACTACGGATGCCGGTGCTGTCGTCGGAGCCACGACCTGCTCCGCCATGACGGGCCGGTCTTGGCCGTCCTGGACAGCGAGGACGGGCGGGAGTCGTGGGGCGACGGTGACACGCTGTATGTGAACTGGCTCGCGCGGCCACGGGACCGAGAGGGTGGGGGAGCGGCGCTGTTTGACTTCGAGAGCGTCGAGATCCGGTGCGCAACCGAGGAGGACATCGAGCGCTTCCTGGTGCGGGTGGCGAACGATACGGATGCGGTGCGGCGGAAGCGCTACGACGGCATGCGTGTTCAGCTCATGCCAGGCTGCGAGCCGGGGGAGAGAGCGATCCGGATGCTGCGCGACTGCTTCCCCGCGGCGGACCTACATGCCGAGGCCGCCGTCCACGGTGAGCACCGCGCCGGTGATGTACGAGGCGGCGTCGCTTGCGAGGAACCGGACCGCCTGAGCCACCTCGTCGGGCCGCCCGAAGCGTGACAGAGGGATCCGTGCGAGCATCTCTTTGCGCCGAGGCTCCTTCATGTCGGCGGTCATGCGCGACTCGATGAGCCCCGGACATACCGCGTTCACGGTGATCCCGCCGCGCCCCACCTCCCGAGCCACCGACTTCGCAAGGCCGATCAGGCCCGCCTTGGCGGCCGCGTAGTTCGCGCGGCTCACGTCGCCTGAGAGACCGGCGACGCTCGAGATGTTCACGATCCGGCCCCATCTCGCGCGGCTCATGCCGGGGAGAGCGTGTTTTGTGCAGAGGAACGCGCCCTTGAGCGAGACGTCGACGCACGCGTCCCAGTCCTCGGTCTTGAGGAACTGGGTGAACGCATCGGCGAGGACGCCCGCGTTGTTCACGAGCACGGTGACCGGCCCCAGGGCCTCCGCCGCGGCCGTCACGAGCCCCTTCACCTGCTCCTCGTCCCGAACGTCGGCCTGGAACGCGCATGAGCCGGGGAGTTCCGCCGCGAGGCTCTCCGCGGCCTCGGCGTTCCCATGGTAGTGGAGCGCGATCCGGCGCCCGTCGGCATGGAGCGCGCGAGCGATGGCCGAGCCGATGTCTCCGGAGGCGCCGGTTACGAGCGCGACGCGCGTGTCCACAGGTCCTACTCCTCCTCGCGGAAGGCCCAGGCCGTCGCGATCACCGTCTTCGCGGAACGCGAGACGCCGAGTTCGAACCGCACCTTCGCGCCCTCCTCGCGCACCCAGCGCAAACCCGGCCGACCCGGCTCATCCAGCATCGCGAAGCTGCGCCAGGTGGTGCTGGGGCCGAGCCCCAGCCCGACGGCCTTCATGCCCGCCTCCTTGGAGGCGAGGATGCGGCTCACGAACATCGGCTGGCCCGGGGCGTCGGGCAGGCGCTCGAGTTCCTCGTCCCGGAGCGCGAGCTTCAGGAACCGCTCGCCCATCTCGTGGAGCATCCGCTCGACCACTCGGACCTCGATGACGTCGATCCCGATGCCGATCAGGTTCTTCATCGCCCACGCTCCGCGTACGCCTCGACATCCGTCGCCTGCACCGGGCCGTCCACGTTTTTCGCGACCTCGGCGAGATCGACCCCCAACTCCTTGGCCCGGCGCCTCGCGGCCGGCGTCGCCCGGACCTTGCCCTCCGGAGCGGGCCGCGCGCGCGGCGGCCCCGCAAGCGCTTGGGCGGCCTCGTGCACGTCGACGCCCGCGTCCAGGCGGCGCAGGAGTTCGGCGTTCTCGGCCTCGTAGTCGGGCAGATCCTCGTCCTCGGCGGCGATCACGCCGATGGTGTAGTGGACGGGCACGACGGACTTCTCGGGCGCGACGATGACCCGCAACACGCCCTCGGCCTCGGCTTCGTACTCGAAGGTGATCTTGTCGGTGATGATCTCCACCACCGGGTCGCCGAGGCGCACCGGGTCGCCCGCCGCTTTGAGCCACGGCCCCACGGTGATGACCTCGATGTTCGCCTCGAGCCGGTCGATCGCTATGCGGAAGGCCACGTGCGGCGGTCCTCTCCGTCACGCTGTCGCCCGCGCCAGAGCGTCCAGCGCGCCGTCTCCTCGAGTACATGGGCGAACTGCCTGGCCCGGTGCAAGAGGCCTCGCAGGTCCCGCCCCGTACGGCGATGCTCCATCGGGACGGGCGCCTCGACGACCTTCAGTCCGAGCCTCCCGAAAATGATAGCGCACCGCGTCTCGACCGCATACCCTCGCCCGAACGGAAGCAGCTTCAACGCCGTCTCGCGCGACATCACGCGCTGGCCGCAGATCGCGCTCTGGAGCGTGAGCCCCCCGTACCGCCGCGCCGCCCAACGCGAGAGACCCGTCACAAGCCCAAAGCCGCGGGGGCCGCCCTCGAGGGGCATCAGGGCGATGGCGACGTCGGCGTCGCCCGCGAGAACCGGGGTGATGAGCGTCGCGATGTGCTCCGCCGAGGCGCCGACATCGCCGTCGACGAAGGCCACGTAGGGAAGCGACGCGGCGCGCAGGCCCGCCTCCATCGCCCCGGCCTTGCCGCGACGGCGTGGCAGCGACAGGACCGTCGCGCCGGCTTCGCGCGCGACGGAGGCGGTTCTGTCCGTGGAACCGTCGTCCACGACGAGCACGTCGCCGACGGCGGGGATGGCCCTCAGGGCGCGCACCGTCGCTCCGATCCGCGCCTCTTCCCGGTATGCGGGCACGATGGCCGTTACGACGTTCGACGGCTGGCTGGGCTCCGCGGACGTCACGGGGACTCGCAGCGCTTCTCGGCGTCGTAGATGGCGTCGAGGAACGCGTTGACCGCGAGGTCCAGGTATCCCTCTTGAGTCAATCCCACGAGCTTGGCGTCCTCGGGATGGATCTCGATCACGGCGACGTTGTGCAGCACGACGCTCGGCGGGTCGCCGCCCCGCTTCTTGATCGAGTAGGTGCCGATGCCGCGGCGCGCGACGAGGAGGTTGATCTGCGACGCGATGGCCTCCGCGCGCTGCTGCGGGGTCAGCCCGCCGACCGGCTGGTCCGACGGCTGGAAGATCACCAGGTCGCCGAAACGCACCTCCCACAGGCGGCGGCCCTCGGCGACTTCGCGCTCGCGCGCGCTCGCCACGAACCCTCGGCAGACGTTCGCCCGATTCACAACGAGATTCCGCTCCTCCAGGAAGTCGGAAACCATGCGGAGGCGCTCCTGGGTCGGAGGGTGTGAGTCCCAGCCCTGGTACTCCTCCGGAAGGCGCCGCCAGCCGTTCTGAAACTCCCAGTTGATGAGGCGTTTCATGAACGTGTAGAAGCCGCTCGGGTCGTAGCCGGCCGCCGTCATGTAGCGGAGCCCGGACCAGTCGGCCTCGTACTCGTAGCGTCGGCTGTAGCCGGCGAGCCATCCCACACGGGCTAGCATGACCATGTAAGGCAGGTTCTGGAGATCCGCCGTGCTGCTGTCCAGGGCGCCCGTCATGGCCCCGGCGATGACTCCGATGACGGCCAGGAGCTGGCCTTTCTCCCATTTTGAGTCGTCTTCGACCTGCCGCAGCCCATGGTAAAGGCAGTTGTGCGCCATCTCGTGCGCGAGCACCCCGGCC
>CAZCER010000292.1:0-6790 GCA_964497385.1 uncultured Armatimonadia bacterium
GCACGCTCCACCAGCGCCTTGTGGCCACCCGACGCTCCGGCTCGTCGTGCGAGGGACCCGTGCGCAGGCTGCGAACCCAGGCGGGTCGGTAGGGCGCGCCTCCGCCAAGCGCCTCGCGAGGGCCCGGTGCGAGCATCTCCGCGGGCGGGATCCGCACGGCGTCCGCGTCGTAGAGCCCCTGCCGGAACTCGCCCAGGTTCCAGACGTCGCCCTTCGCGCGGATGCTGTGGTCCTGCGAATGGACCCAGAGCGGGAATCCGCGCGCGGCGCCCTCAGGAGGAGGCGCCTCAATGCGGAGATAGCCGAGGAGATGCGAATCCGCCCCAGCGGGAACCGTGCCCTGAAGATAGCGGGCGGGCATGGTCCCGCCCGGCGAGAGGAGCACGGCCCACTCCGGCGCGTCGTGGACGGAAAGCGCGTAGTGCACCGGTCCGCGATACGGGTTCCGGACGCGCAGTGGAAGCGCCGCGCCCTTGCGTGAAGGGAGCGGCAGATAGGCGCTTCCTTCGTCATCGTTCTGGAGGTCGTCCGGTCGCCACTCGATGCGCCCCGCCGGCCAGCCGCAGTGCGGACAGTAGTAGTAGCCGGACGACCTGTCCTCGGCCGGGCCCAGCCCCAACTCGCATGCGTAGCACTTCAGCTCACCCATCGGGCGGCATCCGCTCCAACTCCGCGCTCCCCGGTCCGCCGATGCGGGCTCCGGAGGGCCAAGCGCAACCGGCAGATTCCCACGCCCGAGGGAGCAGTCCTCCAGGACGGCCGGCCGCGAGTCCCTTAGACTCCCACCCAAGTGGAGGGGGCCGCCCGCATCGGAGGAAACAGTCACAACACCCGCGAGGCACGCCATGGCAGCCAGGTGAGAGGATGGCCGGAACTCGATGAGGATCGCACACCAGCCGGCGCGCGGCCTCTACGCCGTCTCGACCGAACCGGCGACCGAGGGCGAACGCCGCGTCACGGTGCACCTCCGCCGCCGCAACGACGCGTTCGTCCGAGCCGCGCTTGCGTTGCCTGGCTGCGGATCGGCAATGTGGCTCTACGGCTGGGGCCCCAACGAGTCCATCCGGCTGCCCAACCGGCTCAACGGCGTCGCCAAAGCGCTCGTGGGAGCCCTTGCGGAGATGGCGGGACCCGGCGCGCGCGTTCCGACCCTCTACTGGGGTGTGGGGCGGACGCCGTCCGCCACGGAACCGATCGGCCCGAGCCCACGGGACCCGGCCGCCCGCGGCATCACGGCCGACGAGGCCTTCGACCACCGCGTCGTCTTCCGGGGCCCGACCGACTCCGCGTGGGGGCGCGAGCGACGCCTGGCGCCAGCGCTCCGGCAGCTTCTCGACGGCGGCGCTCCCGACGATCCATGGGGCGAGCTTGGCCCCCTGGAGGACGCCCCCGACCGCTGCGCGGTCTTTCTCTCGGACGGACCTCTCGGCGACATGGAGGAGGTGCTTGCCTACTCAGGGGAACTCACCCACCGCGAACTGGGCGGAGTGAGCGCCCGTCGCACGGGCCTCTGCCTTGTGACGATCGCCGACCCGCTTCCCGCCGCGCACTCTGAGGCGTTCCGCGCCGAGGGCTTGGGAGGTCTCTGGACCGTCGGACGCGCGGAGCATTCGGATGGCGTCGTCCGTCTGGTCCGCGACCTGATCCTACCGCAGGACGATGACGGTCGCCGGCTGGAAGCCGAGATCCTGGAGATCCTGGACGGGGGCGCGATCGGACCGTGCGTCTGGCGCGGCGAACTCGCCAGGACCGTGGAGTTCCGGCTTGACCGCGAAGCCGAGGCCTTCGAGATTCGTCCCGCGAACCGCGAACCGATCCGGCAGCCCGTCCGCGCGCCTCGCGGACCGTGGTAGGAGCAACCGATCCGAAGCGGAGGGATCGGCATGAGTGAGATGGACCTCCGACAAGTCAGACGCTTGACGTTGCGCGTCGGCGCCTCCGAACTCGTCGTCTACGTCCGGTGCGTCTCCGGCGGCGAGGTCACGCTGTGGGTCGACGCCCCCTTCCGCGCCGGCGATTGGCGCGCGGCGCTCGCCCTCGATGGAAGCGTCTCCGCGGAACGGGCGCGCGGCTCGGTGCGCGGCTTCCGCGTTACGGATGCGGAGTGGGCCGACCTGCTCGCTGAGGGTGATCTCTGGGTCGACGAGGCCACCGGACACGCCCACCTGACCGATGAGGCCCGCGCGCGACTGGCCGGCGCCGCCGTGGTGATTCGAGCGGACGCGGACGGCCCCCTCGACGCATGGGCCGACGCCCTCGGCGCCCTTCTCAGAGAGGACCTGGACGCGGGCGACGATCTCGACGCCTTCGTCTGGTCCCTCGGCCCCGAGGCGACCGAGTGCCTCCCTCTGGGAGAGATGGCGGCGGATGCCGAGTCGGGGCGGCGCACACGGCTTCTGCCCGCGCTTGAGCGGTTGCGTCAATCGCACCGGACCGGAGGCAAGCTCATCGCCCTCGTTCTCAGCGCGGGGCGGACGATCGACGATCTCATGGAGGCGGTGCGTTGCGCCCGCGACTGGCAGGCGGGGTTGGCCGCCGGCGAGCGCGTGATCCTGGCGTTCGTCTGCTTTGACGGGGGGCTCGCGGAACCCGAGCGGCAGGCGCTCGCCTCGCTCGACCAGCCCGACGGGCCGCTGCGTTGCGTGATCGCGCGGGTCGCCTGCGGTTCCGCGGAGATCGCGCCGGCGGTGCTTGCGGAACTGCTCCAGCCCGAGGACGTGGTGCTCGGGGCGCTCACCGTGACTTGCGAGGGCGCGCGCGTCACGCACGCGGCCTCGGGTCGGGCGATCGGCGTCCCGCGGCGCATCGCGTTCACACTCCCGAACGGCGCCGACGAGTTCGAACTGCGCGTCGAGCAAGCCGAGGACGAGCAGGTTGTCGAGAGGTGCTATCCCGTCACTCTGAAGGAGCTGACATGCCGAGCCGCATCCTGCTGACAGGTTTCGAGCCCTTCTCGGGCTTCGCCGTGAACCCAAGCTGGGAAGCGGCTCGAGCCGTCGCCGCCCGGCTGGGTGAGGACGTTGCGGCGCGCCTATTGCCGGTCGATCACGCGTCGGCCTCCCGGCGCATGCCCGAGGTGTTGCGCGAGGTGCGCCCGGAGATCTGCCTCGCGACCGGCCTTGCCGCCGGGGATCGGTTCCGGCTGGAACTCCGCGCACGGAAGCCGACCGCCCTCCCCGACGCCGACGGTCCGGACGAACTCCGGGGCGATTGGCCGCTCGACGCGACCGAGCGTTGTCTCGCCTCCCTCGGCGTCCCGGTGGTCCGCTCGGACGACGCGGGCGGATACGTCTGCGAGACCGCCTACTGGGCGCTCCTCCGGTTCCGTGAGGAGCACGGGTACCCGGAGCAGGCGCTCTTCCTCCACGTGCCGGCCGTCTCGGAGCGCTTCCCGGTCGAAGAGACGACGCGCTGCGTCGAAGCCGTGGTGAGGGACCTGCTGGGGCTGGAGGAGCGATGACCCCCGAGTCCGTCCGCGTCGGTCACATTGCGGAGCGGTGCACCGTGCTCGGACCGGGCGCGCGGGCGGTCGTCTGGGTGCAAGGGTGCGCGCGCCAGTGCCCCGGCTGCGTCGCTCCCGAGCTGTGGGACGCGGCGGGAGGAGACGAGTGGTCGCCCGGCGCCCTCGCCGAGTGGTTTCTGGCGCTGGCTGGCGTCGAGGGACTGACGCTTACCGGCGGAGAGCCCATGGACCAGGCCGAGGCGCTCGCGGAGTTCGTGCGCACGGTCCGGTCGAGGCGAGACACGTCGGTCCTCTGCTACAGCGGCTACACGCTCGAGGAACTCCGTTCCCGCACGGAGTGCGCCGGCCTCCTGGAGCAGACCGACATCCTGATCGACGGACCCTACCTGCGCGAGAGGCACACGGACCTCCTGTGGCGCGGAAGCGACAACCAGCGGGTGCATCTCCTGACCGAGCGCCACGGCGACCTCGCACCCCGTCTCGGCGAGAAAGGCAACCGTGTTGAGATCGTGGTCACCGATGACGGCTACTACTGGATGGGGATCCCGCCCCGAGGGTTCTCGGAGCGCCTGGAGAGGATGTTGCGAGCGGGAGGGGGCAAACAGCCGGACGCCTGCTGAGCGCAGGCCCCGCTACACGGCACGCCGGGGCTCGTCGGCCGGGCGTCGCCCCGCTTCGCAGTCGCGGTTGCTCCCCTCGCGGATGCTGCACAGCAACTCGTCCATCTTGGCTTCGAGCCGGTCGAGGCGTTCGTCGGTGCCGCCGTCGCGCCCCACGAAGAGTGCGGCTACGGATGCGGTGAGTGTCCCGTAGATGGCGATGCCCAGCAGCATGAGGACGACGGCCACAGCCCGGCCTGCGGCCGTGGCGGGAGACATCTCACCGTAGCCGACGGTGGTGACGGTCACAAACGCCCACCACAGAGCGTCGCCATAGGTCTCGATTCCTCCACCCGACCCGCGTTCGGCTGCATACGCGAGGGCGGCACCACCGAGCAGAAGAACCACCGCGCAAGCCAGGACGAAGCCCACTCCCCTGCGTCCGAAGACGGTCCGGAGTTCGGTGAGAGCCCGTGACACGAAGGGCACGGCGCGGATGAGCCGCAGTGCCCTGAACCCACGGAGTGCCCGGAAGAGCCGAAGCGTGGGAACCCCAAGGACGACCAGATCGAACCAGCGGCGCCGTACGAACGCGACACGGTCAGGTGCGATGGCGAGCAGAACCGCATACTCAGCCGCGAATGCGCCCCAGATGGTCCACTCCACGAAACGGAGCAAGCGCTCAGTCTGCTGACCGAGGGTGAAGCTCTCCGGCACAACGATCACTACCGCGAAGAGCACGGCCAAGCCCATCATGGGTCGGTGCAAGGCGGCTTCAGCTCGCTCCAGACGCTCACGATCTCGCACGCGCGTCACCCCCGTCGAGTTGTGGGGCGGCGCTTCGCGCATACGCGAGTGCTTCCCTCCTGCGCGCGCATCAGACGCGCACGCGACGTGCACAACGTGTACAATCACTGCAAAGGCACGCGTGACCTGCGGAACGGAGGACGCGATGATCTCGGAGGAGCAGATCGCGGCGGTAGCGGACCGTCTTCGCCGGGCGGCCCCCGACGCAACCATTATCCTGTTCGGATCCCACGCGCGAGGCGACGCACGGGAGCGTAGCGACCTCGACGTCCTGGTGGTCCGTCCCGAGGTGACCGCGCGCCGGGCGGAGATGGTGCGCCTCACTGACGAGATTCGCGATCTCAGGGTGCCGACCGACATCGTGGTCGTCAGCGCCTCCGATTACGCGGACTGGGCCAACGAGCCAGGCACGGTCATCCACAGGGCGGCACGGGAGGGACGAGTCCTCTATGCTCCCGCGCACGCACGTTGAGGTGCTCCTCTACAAGGCGGCCCAGGACGAGCAGGCCTTGCGGGCCCTGCGAGACCGCTCGGACGTCGCGGTCGACATCTACGGCTTCCACGCGCAGCAGGCCGCTGAGAAGCTGCTGAAAGCCGCCGTCCGCGCAGGTGGTGGGGAGCCGCCAATGACCCACCGCCTTGCGGAGCTGCTCGACCTATTGACCGACATGGGTGTGCATGTTCCCGCCGAACTCGCGGAGGTCCGGACGCTGACTCCTTTCGCGGTCCAGTTCCGGTACGACATCATCTTAGCCCCCGACGAAGAGGGCATGGACCGAGAGGCCTGCCTCGAGATGATCGTACGCCTTCGCTCCTGGGTCGAGACGCTTCTGGAGCCGGTCGATCCCGAGCGGTGACTCGCCTGCGCCCGACCTACGCAGGGCCGCCCTCCCGGACCTCCGAATGAGGTAGACGCAGTCGGATCGCCATGCACCCGGAGAGGAACGACCCAGCGTGCGAGTCCCGACCCCTTACGCAGCGGCCGCCGCCCTGGCCCTCGTCGCGCTCGCGCCTTGCGCCGCGCAGGAGAGCGCCGTTCCCGCCGAGAGCGCGGCGGCCCCGGACACCCAGCGCAACTGGACCATCTACTCCACGGAGATCGTCGGCGCGATCCTCGCGAAGGTCCCCGACCTGAAGCGCCACCCCGCGCACTTCTTCATCGGAGTCGACAACTCCACCAGCTTCGAGGGCGAGTTCAAGGACACGCTCAGCCGCTTCATGGGCAACGTCTCAACCTGGCTCGTGACCCCCGACCCAGGCGCCTGGGACCGGCCCCGCACGCCGTTCTTCGCCGAAGGCGACGCCCTGACGGTCTGCGTGATCGGGGACGGGAACAAGGACCCCGGCACGGGCGAGCCGCGGCGCGTGCTCGACGAGCGCTCGGCGCCCATGCCCTTCTCCCCGTCCAAGCCGGAATCCGAGGCCGCCTGGCGCGCCCTCGTGGACCTGAGGCCCCGCGAACTCGGCCAGCGAACCTGGCTTACGGGCGCCCAGAACCGCATGCTCGGCCTTGCCCTCCAGGCGAAGGAGAAAGGCGAGTTCGCCGTCGTCCTCCTCTTCACCGACTACAAGGTCGACGAGGGCGCCGGCCTCGCCGCGCTGGACAAGTCCGCCGAGGTGGCCGAGCAGGTCCGCAAGCTCACAGGCAAGACGGACGCGTTCCAGTGGCAGGCGCTGCCGAGCGTCGAGGCGGCGGGCAAGGTCAACCTCCACTTCTGCATCGCCGCGTCGCCTCTCCCCGAAACCGTCGCCGAACTGCCCGAACCCCGCTACGAGCCGGCCCAACCCCTCCAATGGGCGACCGGCGATCGGCCGCACTCGGAACTCCTCGAGGCGGAAAAGGCCGTTGCTCTCCGTGTCAGCCCCCACGCCTTCGCGGGACGTCCAACCGCCGAGTACCGGGTGCGCTGCAACGGCCAGC
>CAZCER010000293.1:0-6761 GCA_964497385.1 uncultured Armatimonadia bacterium
GGGGCTTCGTGGGCATCGCGGCTTCAGTACCGGTCCTTTGTGGCCTCGTGCTCCGCCGTCGTCCGGCTGAACGTGTGCCGGTCGCTTCCCTCCTGCGTGTGGAAGAAAAGATAGTCGGTCTCGGCGGGATGGAGGACGGCCTCGATGCACGACTCCCCCGGGCTCGAGATCGGGCCCGGCGGAAGCCCCGTGCGCTTGTAGGTGTTGTACGGCGAGTCGATCTCGAGGTCGGCGTAGAGAAGCTGCTCCTTCGGCTCGTCGAACAGGTACTGAACGGTGGCGCACGACTGAAGCATCATCCCCTGCTCGAGCCGAGAGAGGAAGATCTGCGCCGCGATCGGACGCTCCTCAGGAACCTTGATCTCATTCTCGATGATCGACGCGAGGGTCACGATCTCGTGGAGCGACATCGGGCTCGCTTCGATGTCGGAGCGATGCTTGTCGTACGTCTGCCCGAACCGGGCCAGCATCTGCTCCAGGATCTCCTCGGCCGTCGCGTCCCGATCCACCGGATACGTGTCCGGAAAGAGGTACCCCTCCAGGCTGTCCGCCGGGAGCGGAAACGACGTCTTCGGCCAGCGCGCCGGATCGCGGGCGAGGTCGGCGAACTCCGTCGCCGTGCAGAGCTTGGTCTCCGCGACGATGCGCGCGATCTGGTCGAGTTTCTTGCCCTCGGGAACCGTCAGGCTGATCGTCGCGACCGTGCCGTGCGTGAGCGCCTCCATGATCTCCACCGCGCTCATCGTAGTGCTTAGCTGGAAGTCCCCGGCTTGGAACTTCTGCGTGTAGCCTTCCTGCGACGCCGCGAGCACCCACATGGCGCGGTTCCGAATCAGCCCCTCGGCCTCGAGCTTCTCCGCGATCGACTGCGCCGTCGCGCCCTGCTCCACCGTAAGCGAGACCGAGCGACCCGGACCCGCCTCGTCCACCGGACGCATCTGCCGCGCCCAGCCCACCGCTCCCGCCAGAGCGACGGCCCCCACGAAGAGCGCCCCCATCACCAGGCGACGCAGCAAGCGCGCCTTACGTCTCTTCCCCGGCCTCGGCACGAGAGGCCGCGTTTCGCTGGCGTGCAAGGTAAGCCTCCAATAGAACGGCGGCGGCCACGGCGTCCTGGATCTCGCGACGCCTGCCGCGCCGATGGCCCGACTCGATGAGACCGCGCTCCGCGGTGACCGTCGTCAGGCGCTCATCCAGGAGTTCCACGCGGACGCCGCGCGCTTCGAGCGCGGCGGCGAACTCCCGCGCCGCGGCGGCGCTGGGGCCCTCGCTTCCGTCCATGTTCAGCGGGAGCCCGACCACTACCGTACCGACGTTGAGGTCGGCGACGGTCTTCGCGATGCGCGCCGTCGCTCCCTTGGCCGGAATGACCTCGAGCGGGGTCGCGATCATCCCGCCCGAGTCCGTCACCGCCAGGCCCACCCGGACCTGACCGGGATCCACGGCAAGCGTGCGTCGGGGCTCGTCAGTCATGGCAGGAGTGTATCACGGCGCATAGCCCGGCTGCTCCAGGATGCACTCGATGCAGGCGACGACGTTCTCGGTCGGCGTCTCCGGTCGAAACGCCTTCGAGGCGCGCATGTGCCAGCCCCCGCCCGGACCGAGCGTGCGGATCGCGTCCTCCACGTGCCGCCGCACGTCCTCCGGCGCGCCGAACGCGAGGGCCCCCTGCGTGCCGATGCCCCCATCGAACGTCAGGTGCGCGCCGTACTCGCGCTTGCAGAACCGGACGTCGTGCGCCTCAGGCTGAAACGGGTTGAAGACGTTCAGGCCCATGTCGATCAGATCCGGCAGGATGTCCGTGTTGTCCCCGCACGAGTGGATCATCACGAGCTTCCCCGCGTCCCGAACGCGCCCATAGAGGGCGGTCAGATGCGGCTTCAGGAACCGCCGCCAGGCCGGCGCGCCCATCAGGAGGCCCCGCTGGCCGCCGAAGTCGTCGCCGAACAGGATGGCGTCGAAGTCGATCGGCAGTACGAGGTCCAGGATTCGATGGTGCATTTCCGCGAGCCGCTCGAACAGGGCGTCGCAGAACCCGGGCTCGGACGCCATGTCCATGAGGATGCCCTCCATGCCGCGCAGCGCCCACGCCCGCTCGAAGAACATCATCCCGATCCCATAGACCCGGAACAGGTCGTGGCTCGCGGAGCACCATGTCGCCAAGGCCGGGACATCCACGAGCGGGACCGGGTCGGGGAACGTGTAGGCGTTGAGGTCCGGCTCGGGCAGCACCCGGTTGATCTGGTGGAAGATGCTCGCATGGAACCACCGGACGCCGAAGAGGTCCGTGGAAACGCCGTCCTCCCCGATCGGCCCATCCCACGCGAAGCCGCGCTCGGCGATGTGGTTCGTGTGGGCCGGGATCTCGCCCCCATACCACTCCCGCACGCGCTCGTGGGCGTCGGCCTCGAAGTCGAGCGAGTAGGGGATGATGTCGGGCTCGCGGTGCTGAATCGCGCAAAGCATGCGCTCACGAGGCGTCACGCGGCGTACCTCCGTCACGAAGTGCGGCAACCGGGCTATCGCGCATCGGTCGGGACGCGGGCTACTTGCCGGCGGCGGCCACGGCCGCTACGGCCTCCGCAAGCCCCGTCACCGTCGCAAGCTGCCGTACCCGCGGGGCGCTCGCCGCGTCGCCGGCCAGAAGGAGCCCCCGCGCCTTGGCGGCCCGAACCGCCTCCACATGGCACACCGGATCGGGACCCACCACAAACAGCTCCTCAGGGCGGCAGCCGACCCGCTCCATGACGCGCCCGTAGAAGGCCGGCGTGCCGAAGGACACGCCGATCTCCGCCGCGGTGACGTGGACGTCGAGCGCCCGCAGAACCGCGCGCAACGCGTCCAGGGGCAGGTAGACGGGCCAGGCGCTGATCGCCGCCGCGCGGAGCTTCCGCTCCTTCGCGAGCGCCACCGCCTCGAGCGCCCCCTCCGCCGGCTCGAGCGCGGGACAGGTCGCCAGAAGCCTTGCGAGCGCGGAGTGCGCCTTTCGGGCTGGCTTCGCGGAGAGCCGGAAGGCGAGCTGCTCCGAGGCCTCGCGCAGCGTGCGCAGGCGACTGCGCGGGGTGTCCCATCGAAGCACGTAGTCGATCGCCGCGCGGAGTTCGGCGGGAGAGGCGGACACCTCGGCGTCGTCGAGGGCCCTGCGAGCGGCGGCCGAACTCGGCCAATCGCGCCACGGCGACGGATCCGCGCACAGGCACTCGGCCAAGTCGAACGCGATCACCCGCACTCGCGATCCATCCCTTCCGCGGCCTAGCCGTCGGATCCGGCGTCCTCACTCGTCTCGGGGCCGCCGGCGAACTTCCGGTCGTCCCGCCAGTCCTGGTACATGTCCTTGCCCCGCTGGATCCACTTGACCGTCTGGCCGGTGGCCGAGCGCTCGGCGCTCGCGAGCACGTCGCGATACTGCCTAGCCTTCTGCTCGTCATCGAAGCGAATCCCGAGCGCGATGATCAGGTAACACAGCGGGCCGAGGATCTCATCCACGCCCTCGACGCCATACTCCTTCTCGAAGCACTCCAGAGCCTTCGTGAGATGCTCGCGTTCCGCGTCCTCCTCGCCGTACGCCGACGCCACGGCCGCCAGCCGCAGGTAGTGCCCGCCGGTCCGATACGCCGCTTTGGAGGCCTCCGCCTCGACGCGCGGGGCCTCGGACGCAATCCCCATACGGCACCCCAGCGCCAGAGCCTCGAGGTCGCGGGGCCGAGCGAACGCCCGCACGAGGTCCATGCCCTCCGCAAGGGCGAGACGGTCCGCGGCGCCCGCCTGCAGCAGGTCGCGCAGCGTCGACGACATGCGAAGCGGCTTCTTCGCTTCCTTGGCCTGCGGCTGAACCGTGGGCCACTCGTCGCGCTCCGCCGAGGCGAAGCCGCAGTTGGGGCAGACGTGGATGCTGTAGACAAGCGGCGAGAGCGGGGCGTAGCCCTTCACGCTCTCCGCCGCGATGGGGACCAGAAACTCGTTCTGGGTCAGCTTCTGGCCCTCGCCCCGCGTCATGTACGAGGTGATTGGCTTGTGGTCGCAAATCGGGCAGCCGATCACGATCTCGAAGGCGGGGTCCTTGCGCTCGCCCACCGAGAGGGCGGCCACCGCGGCGATGTGGTCGGGACTGAGCTTCAGCCCGTACATCGAGAGGTAGGCCTCCACAAGCGCGTCGTCGTTGTGCAGGAACATGCGCAGGCGCTGGATCGCGCTCTCGCGTCGCTTCGCCCACGTGCCGGTCTCGAGCAACGGTGTCACCTTCTCCGACCAAACCCCAGAGAGCATCATTCCATCATTCGGCGCGGACGCGGCCCCGCCCTTGGTGATCCTCGCTCGGGAAGGCGCCTCCGAGTTGACCCCGAGCGGGCTTTGCTCCGGACGGGCGGTCGGCTCGTGACCGAGGCGAGGAGCCGTTGGAGCGCGCGTGCGCCTCGTCGGCGCGCCCGGGCTCTGAGCCCGCGAAGGAACTCCGGAAGCAGACGCCGAAGCACGCGCTATGGCCGCTGGCGGCCCACACAGGGAGCGTGTGCGCGGCCGCTCGCCACCAGCGGCCGCGCCGATATGCGGCGGCGTGATTGTCGGGACATCATGAAGAGCCACTTACCCAGCAACTTACGCGACGCCGCAGAGCCCGCGCCCCGCGGGATGATCGGCACGCACGTCCGGCGCGCGAACATCGGTGCACTCATGTCGCTCATGCGCGACGGCGAGCCGCGGACCTCTCCCCAAATCGGCCATGCGCTGAGCCTCCGTCCCCCGACCGTGCTCCGGCTGCTCGAGAAGCTCCGCGGGGCCGGCGTCGTCGATGAGACCGGAGTTTGCGCCGAAGGCTCCATCGGGCGCCCCCCGAAGCTATGGCGGCTGAACGCGCGCGCGGGCTACGTCGTGGGCGTCAGCCTCGCGCGGTACTCCCGGCGCGCCGTGGTGACCGACCTAACCGGCCGTCCCGTAGCTCGCCTGAGGCAGGACGCTTCGCCTGACCTCGCCCCCTCCGACCTCCCCGCCGTCGTGCGGGAGGTCGTTGACGCCGTGAGTTCCAGCCAGACCTCCGAGCGCCTGCTGGGGGTCGGTCTGGCTCTGCCGGGAATCGTCGACACGGAGGCCGGGCGGATCTTGGCTTCGGGCATGCTGTCGCGATCGACGTCCCTCGTTGTCGACTACCCCGCGCAACAGTGCATCGAGGCGTCGACGGGCCTCCCCGTCACCGTGGTGAACGACGCCAACGCGGGGGCGCTCGCGGTGTTCCGGGACACGGTTCGGGCGGGGGATCTGGAGCCGGACGACTCCGTGGTCTACTTCCTCCGCGCCGACAACGCCGAGGAGCCGGGCTGGCACGGCATGGGCATGGTGCTCTGCGGCGACCTCTACTACGGCACGCACTCCGCGGCGGGGGAGGGCGTGGGCGTCGCGGCGTTCCACACGCGCGCCCGTGGACTGGTCCCCGATGGATCGGACCTCGCCCACGCCTACGAGAGCGACGAAATCGAGCAACTCCGTTCTTCGATGACCGTGTGCACCGCGATCGCCGCCTGGATGGCCCCCAAGCGCGTCGTGTTCGGAGGAGACCTCTCGGTCCCCGAGGAACGCGCCGGCGATGTGGTCGGGCAGGTGAACGGAGCCCTGGCTGAGTACTACACCCGTTTCGGGGGCTACCTGAAGCCGCGGGTGCTGCTCGATCCCCTCTGGCCAGACACGGTCGAACTCGGCGCCGCGCACATGGCGCTCGACCGCCTCTTCGCGGCCTCGCGCGAAACGGAGCCCGCGCTCCTCTCCGCCCTGGCGCTCATCGGAGCGTAGGCCGCGTCGCGTCCGGCGATGCGGGACCGCCCGACAGGGGCCGCCCCTCCGCGCGCCGAAGCATCCTCCATACCGGAAGGGGAGTGTGTTCGATGGCTCCGTACCGATGCGCCGCTCTGGCCGTCCCGCTGCTCCTGAGCTGCGTGGCCGGCGCGCCCGCCGACGAGGAGACGTGGAACGTGTTGCCTGAGACCTCGCCGAACCGCCCCTGGCACGACATGATGCGCCGCTGCCTGCAGGGCCAGGTGGACGCCGCGCACGCGCGATGGATCGCCGACTACGAGGCGCGCACGTCGTCCGACGCGATCGCCGCGTACCAGGCCGAGGTGAGGGAGCGCTTCGTCGAGACCCTCGGTGGCTTCCCCGAACGCACCCCGCTGAACGCTCGCACCACGGGCGTGATCGAGCGCGAGGGCTACCGGGTGGAGAAGGTGGTCTTCGAGAGCCGTCCCAACCACCACGTGACGGCACTGCTCTTCCTCCCCGACTCCGATGCGATCGCCCCGCCCTGGCCCGGTGTGCTCGTCCCCTGCGGGCACTCGCAGAACGGCAAGGGGCATGACACGTACCAGAGCCTCGGGGCGCTTCTCGCGATCCACGGCATGGCTGCCTTGGTGTTCGACCCTATCGACCAGGGCGAGCGCTCCCAGACGCCGGACCTCTGGCCCGACTTCTGGGGTACGCGCGCGCATATGGCGATCGGCGTCGGCAGCATCCTCCTCGGAACCAGCACCGCTCAGTACGAGATCTGGGACGGCATGCGCGCCATCGACTACCTCCAGTCGCGCCCCGAGATCGACCCGGAACGCATCGGATGCAGCGGGAACAGCGGCGGGGGCACCCAGACGGCCTTCCTCATGGCCCTTGACGACCGCATCAAGGCCGCCGCCCCAAGCTGCTACATCCACGGGTACGCGACGCAGCTTCTCTCGGACCACTCCGAGCGCATGGGCGACGCGGAGCAGAACCATTTCGCGCAGCTC
>CAZCER010000294.1:0-6681 GCA_964497385.1 uncultured Armatimonadia bacterium
GACGACCGCGAGCACTGGCGCGAAGGCGGCAGCCTCTGCGTGAACTGGCTCACCCTCGCACGCAGGACGAGCTTCGATGGCCAGTGCCTCTTCGACTTCGACGAGGTCGCGATCCGGGCGGCGTCGGATGACGAGGTGCGGCACTTCCTGGTGGACGTGACGAGCGACACCGACAAGGAGCGGCGCAAGCGCTACCGGTCGATGCACCTGACCGTCGAGCCCGCTGTGGACCTCTCGCCGAACACGCTCGCCGCCTTGCGCAAGGAGTTCCCCAACGCAAGCCCGTAGGGTGCGACCGGCAGGTCGCCGGCCGGTAGGTCGCCGGCTGACCTGCTACCCCCCCATCGTCCGCAGCCTCTTCCGCGCCCTTCGCGCCGCCCTGCGGAAGCGCGACCGGTTCACATCCGACGCCGTCCGCGCACGGTCGATGGCGGTGCGGAGGTCCTCCGCCGCCGCGGCGGTCTCCCCGAGATCGGCGCGTGCGAGTCCCCTGAGCAGCCACCCCTCGGCGTGCTCCGGGTGCGCGGTCACGAAGGCGTCCGACGTCATCGCCGCGTCGGCGGCGCGACCGAGCGCGAGCTGAGTGTCCGCGACCAGGAGCCGCGCCTCGGTGTGGTCGGGCCGCTGGGCGAGACAGTCGGCGAGGGCCGTGAGGGCCTCCTCGGGTCGCCCGAGTTCGCGGAGGCACTGGGCGGCGTAGAGGTGAGCGAGGGCGCGGTCGGGGTTGATGCTTCGTGAGGCCTCGAGTTCCGCGAGCGCGAGCCCCCAACGGCGCTGCTCCATGTAGAGCACCCCGAGCTGGAACCGAGCCTTCGAATCGCGCTCGTTCACCGTGCGGCTGCGCAGATAGCGGACGGTCGCCCTGCGGCCCGCGACCCGCGCCCAGAGCGCGTGCGTCCGCTCGAGCACCCACCGGAGGGCCTCGAACTCCCAGAACCACCCGAAGAACGGCCAGCCCCGCGCCGCGCGGAACACCGACGCCAGGATGAGCACCAGCCAGAAGAGGCAGCATCCGCCCCCGAAGAGAAGGCCGAGGCAGTCGCTCACGAGGAGCGTGAACCACGGGATGGGTTCGTCACTCGCGCCGTACTGCGCGTGCGCCGGACACGCCGCGCTCAGGAGCGCGCAAGCCAGGGCGACGACCATCATCAGCGTTTGGACGCGCACGAGCTTCCCCTTTCGCGGACCGGCGGACGGGTTCGGCGGGGCGGAGCGTCCTACCTGCGACGCCGGTGACGGCCGCGCGACCAGGTTCGCGGCCGATCCTGCGGAATACCACGTCACTCGATACGGAGGGATTGCTCCCGATGCTCACACTCGCCATTTCCGCCGCGCTCCTTGCCGCCGACGGACCGGCCGTCACGCAGATGCCGCTGTTCGTCTCCGGCGAGGGCGGCTGCCACACGTACCGGATCCCGTCCCTCATCGTCACGCGGGAAGGGACGCTTCTGGCCTTCTGCGAGGGCCGCAAGGGCTCGCGCTCGGACACGGGCGACATCGACCTCCTGATGCGCCGCTCCGACGACGGCGGGGAGACGTGGTCCGAGCCGCGGGTCGTGTGGGACGACGGCCCGAACACCTGCGGGAACCCCTGCCCCGTCGTGGACCGGGACACGGGCGCGGTTTGGCTCCTGATGACCCACAACCTCGGCGAGGACGCGGAGCACGAGATCATCGCCCGCACCAGCACGGGAACGCGCACCGTGTGGGTGACCAGGAGCGACGATGACGGCCTGACGTGGAGCCCACCCGTCGAGATCACCTCGGAGGCCAAGCGTCCGGAGTGGACCTGGTACGCGACGGGGCCGGGAGTGGGCGTTCAGCTCGCCGAGCCGCCGTACGCGGGGCGGCTCGTCATCCCCTGCGACCACAGCCTCGACAATGAGTGCCACTCGCACGCGATCTTCTCGGACGACCATGGCGCAACCTGGCGGCTGGGCGTGGCCACCGAGAACGGCACGAACGAATGCCAGGTCGCCGAACTCGCGGACGGGACGCTTCTCCTGAGCATGCGGACCCATGGGGGCCACATCGCCACCACCCAGCGCGTTCAGGCGCACAGCGCCGACGGGGGGGGGACGTGGTCGCCGGTGGAGCCGCACCCGGATCTGCCGGACTGTCATTGCCAGGCGAGCCTCATCGGCGTGGACGTCGCGGGCGAGACCGTCCTCCTCTTCTCGAACCCCGCTTCCTCCGAGAACCGGGTCGCGATGACGGTGCGAGTGAGTCGCGACGAGGGCGTCACCTGGCCTGTCTCGCTTCCGCTGCACGAGGGCCCGTCGGCGTACTCGTGCCTCGCCGCCCTGCCCGATGGCGGCTTCGGGTGCCTCTACGAGCGGGGTGACGAGCACCCGTACGAGACGATCACGTTCGCGCGGTTTGGGTTGCCGGAGTGATCCCGTAACGCCGGCCGTGCGAGACGCCACCTGGTTGCTGGAGGGAGGCAAGCCATGGTCGAAGAGCGCGCAGACGGGGAAGCCGGCCGGCCTCTGCTGACGGCGCTCGAGGCGTCGCTCCTCCTGCTCGGCGTGAGCTTTCTGCTGCTCTGGGTCACGAGCGGCGGCGCGACGATAGGGCCCGATCGCTCGGCGCTCATGTGGACGCTCCGCATGCACGCGATGCCGCTCTTCCTGCTTGCGGGGGCGTGCCTCATCGCCTGGCGCTTCCGCCCGCTTCTCCCGGCGCTCTGCGCCGGCATAGGGACGCGGGGCTACGCGCTCTCGGCCGCCTGCCTCGGAACGCTTGGCGGGCTTGTCGTTGGCCCCAGCGCGCCGCAGGCTCTCGCCCCGGCGCTCAGTCCGGGAGCGGCGCTGGTGTGGGGGCTCGCCTGGGTCGGCGTTGCCGCGCCCGTCATCGAGGAGGTCTTCTACCGCGGCGTCCTCCAGAGCGCCATCGCGCGACAGGCTGGACCGGCCCTCGGCGTGCTTGGCTCCGCCCTGGCCTTTGGGCTTGCGCACACCGGGCGGCCCGACCCCGCGCTCTACTTCGCGCTCGGAGGAGCGTTCGCGGGCTACCGGTCGGGGTCTCGAGCGCTGCTGCCGCCCATCGTGGGACACGTGACCTGGAACCTCGCGACCATAGCCATGTCCGCGGTCGAGATCCCGAGGGGCCTCAGGACGCTCGCGATGCTGGCGTGCCTCGGGCTCGCCATCGTCGGCCTCGCGGCCCTCGCGTTCGGCTGGCTGTCCGCATCGCCCTCGGAGGACGCATGAAGGCCCTCTTTCCGGATCACACCGAGCGCCGGGGGGACCGGGTGCTGTTTGTCTGGGGCGACCTCCCGTTCTGGACGGTCGTGGACAAGCCTGCGGCGCGCTTCATCGAGGCATTGACGGCCGGCGCCGCGCCTATCGAAGCTCTGCGCAAGGCGGCGGGGCGCGAACCGGATGCGGCGCTCGCGCGCGATGCCGCGCAGGTGATGGCGTCTCTCAAGCGCGCGGGGGTGATCGGGTCGCGGCGGTTGCCGGTTCCGAGAGAGCGCATCGAGAGCATCTCGGTGAACGTCACGAACCGCTGCAACCTCCGCTGCCGCTTCTGCTACAACGTGGACCGCGCCGAGGGACAGCGCGAACTCACGGCTGAGGAGTTCATCCGTGCGCTCGAGCCGATTCGGCGGCGGACGGTGAAGGGCGCGCCGCTCGCGATCCTCGGAGGCGAGCCGCTTCTGGAGAAGCGCAAGACCCTCACGCTTGCTCGGTGGGGTTCGGCGTGCGGGTTCCGCCCGATCGCGTCCACGAACGGGCTCCTCGCTGACCGCGCCTTCGCCGAGGAGGCCGCGGCGATCGGCCTGGAGTGCCAGGTCTCGATCGACGGGCCATCCGCCGACGCGCACGAGGCCGGGCGCGGGGCGGGCACGTTCGCGAGGGCCGTCGCCGGCGCAGAGGCTCTCATCGCCGGCGGCGCCCACACGATCCTGAGCATGGTCTGCCACGCCGGCAACTGGTGCGAGGTCCCTGCCTACCTCCGCATGGCACGGGACCTTGGCGCGAACGAGGCGCGCTTCATCCCGCTGAAACGCATCCGGTCGGGCGCGGGACTCGGGCCGGCCGATCTCGTCGGGCTCATCCGTCTGACGGTCGAGGCGATCGCCAAGGAGCCTGACCTCGCGCCGCTCCTCGGACGCGACTTCGTCACGATCCTGGCGAACACGTGTCGCTCGTGCAGCCGGCGACAGGGCTGCGGAACCGCGAGCCAGACTTTCCTCCTCGATGCGGACGGAGCGGTCTACCCGTGCATCAGCCTTGCCTACCCGGAGTTCCGTGCGGGGAGCGTCCTGGAGGAGGACCTTGCGCGGATGCTGAAGAGATCCCCGGTGCTGGAGGCGGTGCGGTCGAGCGCGGCGCTTCCTGGCCGCGAAGACTGCGTTGCGTGCTGCTTCCGGCACTGGTGCATGGGGGCGTGCCGGGGTGAGACCTATGAGGCGACCGGCTCGCTCAGCGCTCGGTCAGCGACGTGTGCGGCGAATCGGGCCTCTATCCTTGAAACGTTCTGGGCGCTCGCGGAGCACCCGGAGATAGCGGGACGGTACCGAGAGCACTATCGGGGGTGATCGCGGTGCGGATCGAGCAGCAGGGCTACATAGAGGTCCAGCCGCCCTACCAGCATGTGGGGTACACGGTGGCGGCGGTGCAGGGGGTCTACCTGGGCACGCGCATACAGGGCCTCTCGTTCGGGCTTCTCGGGTTGGGGTTGGTCCTGCTCGCGGCCGCGTTGCTCGCTGCCAGGCGGCTGCGCACTTCGCCGACGAGCGTCATCGCTGTGGCCGCGCTCACGGGGGGCGCGCTGCTCGTGGGTTGCCTCGGGCTCACCAATGCACGACGCGTCCAGACCCTTCAACCGGCCTACTACCTCACGCTTCGGAATGTCGAGGAGGCGTGCGCGCTGACGGAGTCGTGGGCCGCCGAACTGGGGCGCTTCCCAACCGAGGCCGAGTGGAACGCGCGCATAGAGGGCCGGTCCTGCGCTCTGGACGGCTGGGGGCGTTCGCTGACCTACGCCGCCCTGCCGAGCCCCGCCCCGGGGCGCGATGGCCAGCTCTACGTGGTGCGGAGCGGGGGCAGAGCCGGCGACCCGGAGGACTACTTCGGCTGGTCGGTCGCGAGCGCCGAGTTCGGCCCGGATGGGGTCTTCGGCACGCCCGATGACAGATCGCACGTGCGGGACGGCCGCGGCGACTGGACTGACTGGTCCCGCTATGAGCACGGTCGCACGCCGAGGGGGGCCACACCGTGACCATCGAGCAGCAGGGCTACGTCGAGGTCCAGCCGCAGTACCAGCATGTGGGGTACACCGTGGCCGCGCTCCAGCGGACCTATCTCCAGTCTGAGAGAGAGAGCGTCTCGCTCGGGGCGCTGGGAGCGGCGGTCGTGACACTGGCGTTGGGGCTCATCATCTGTCGACGGGCCGGCGCGCGCCGCCCCGTCCTCTTTGGCGCGGGGCTGCTGTGCTCCGCGATCGCGATCACGCTCGGGGCGACGGTGTTCACGCTGCGGGCCGAGGTGTGGAGACTACGTCCGGAGACGGCCAGGACCCTCAGCAACATAGAGCGCGCTTCAGCGCTGACCGATGCCTGGATCGCGGAGTTGGGTCGACCTCCAACCGAGACCGAGTGGCAGGAGCGGATCGGGGACCGAGCCTGCGCGAACGATGCGTGGGGGCGTCCGCTCATCTATACGAGGCTGCTGACGCCGTCGCCGCGTGACGGGAGATCGTATGAAATCAGCGGTGACCCGCGCTGGTGTCCTGAAGGCCCCCCTCGTGAGGATCCGGACTGGAAGCTATCGAGCAGCCAGCTTGGGCGAGACGGCATCTTCGGTACCCCCGACGACAAGGACATGTTCCCGCACAACGGGGGTGACTGGACGGACCCCACACGCTACACCCACGGTCGCACGCCGCGGGAGACAGCGACGCAGTGAGAGGTCTCCCCGTGGCACCGGCGTCCCTGCCGGGGACCATTGCTCAGCAGGGGGAAGCCGGCGATCACCGGCAGGGACGCCGGCGCCACGGGGGTGGCGGCGATCCGACTGTGGATGAGAACGAGACCGTCAGGCGCCGCAATCTGCCACACCTGCAGCTTCCGGAGAGCGCGTACATGGTCACGTGGCGGCTTCGGGCAGGCGCGGCTCCGCTCGCCGACGAGGAGCGCGAGCTGGTCGCGAAGGCTCTGCTGCACTTCGACGGCGACCGGTACGTGCTCTCTGCCTGGGTCGTCATGCCCGACCATGTCCACGCGATAGCGCTCCCGCTGCCCCCTCACACGCTCAGCCAGATACTGCATACCTGGAAGTCGTTCACAGCGAATCGGCTGCAGAGGCTCTTCGCGCGAACCGGGAGCGTATGGCAGGACGAGTCGTACGACCACCTGATCCGGGACCAGCGCGACTACGAGCAGAAGGCGCGCTACGTGCTCGAGAACCCGCTAAGGCGCTGGCCCGACGAGGAAGGCTATCGGTTTGTGGGCGTCGGCTCGATGGAGGACTGAGGACCGTCACAGTCCCCGTGGCACCGGCGTCCCTGCCGGTGACCGTTGCTCATCAGGGGGAAGCCGGCGATCACCGGCAGGGACGCCCGTGCCACGGGGGTGGGGGGCGGAGCCACCGGCAGGGACGCCGGTGCCACGGAGGTGGGGGGAGGAGCCACCGGCAGGGTCGCCCGTGCCCCGGGGGTGGGGGGGAGGAGCCA
>CAZCER010000295.1:0-6681 GCA_964497385.1 uncultured Armatimonadia bacterium
GGTCCGCAGCGACCGAGGACGGATGGGCGGACTCGCCCTTACGGCGGACGACGCGTTTGTCGTTTCGGGCGGACAGGCGGGACGGATCGAAGTACGGTCCAGCACCAACGGCACTCTGATCCGGGAATTCACGGTCGGCACGTCGCCAATCCGGGCCCTGGCCGAGCAACCTGGCGGCCGCCTGGTCGCCGCCGGAGGCGACGATCGTGTCGTGTGGTTGCTCGACGTCGAATCGGGCACGGTCTGCCGTCAGTTCCCTGGTATGACCGCCCGGATCGGGCGCGTCGCGCATTCGGTCGCGGGCCTTTTGCCTCGTGCCAATTCGGCTCTCTCCCTACTCACTGCGCTAGTCCCGAGATCCCTCGACGACCCGGCTACTCACAAGTCGCGGCCTCATCGCGACGCCGACGCGCGCCTTTGGCGGAGGGAAACCATGGCGGACGAAAAGAGCACCAAGACGATGCAGCCGGAGGCCACCAAGGAGAAAGACGACGACCTCTACACCCCACCGGACCAGAGCCTCTTCGATTTCGCCACCAAGGGGCCGGACCGGATCACGGAGCAGCGGAAGCGCGAGAAGGAGCAACTCGCGAAGCAGCAGCGCACGGTGGTTCTCGTGCTGGGCATCGTGGTCGCGCTGCTCGTGGTCGGCGGGCTTGTGGCCATCGTTGTGAACACGCTGTCGTCCGGTCCCCCGCCCGGCTAGTCTCGGGCGGGGCGCTCGTTCGACGATCCGCTACAGAGCCGCGACCAGGCGGCCGATGTTGGCAAGGCAAATGCGCGAACCCGCTTCCGCGCCCTCGGTGTAGGCGGAGCCGCCGGGACGCTTCATGACGTCCTCGGCCATCTCCGCGCTCGGGCGCCAGTGCGTCTCGAGCGAGCAGTACCCCGCGTACCCGTCCTTCTTGAGGGCGGCGAACTGCTCCGCCCAGTTCGCGTCTCCCTCTCCCACGGGCACGTGAGTGCGCTCTCCGTCGGCGAGCCGCACGCTGTCCTTGATGTGGACATGCACGATGTCCTCGCGGATCAACTCGTACCCGACAGGAAACGGCAGTTCCACCTCGTCGGGCATGTAGACCTGGTTCGATGGATCCCAGATGGCCTTGACCCGGTCCGAGCCGACTAGATCGAGGAGCAGGCGAAGCTCCCGGGCCGAGCCCACATGGCAGGCCGCCTCGTTTTCGATCCCGAGGATGGCGCCTTCCCCGTCGAGAATGCTCACGACGTCGTCAAACTCGGCCGCGATCCTCCGCATCAGAGCCTCGTCCGGGTCCGTGGTCCGCCAGAAAGTGAAGCCGCGGATGATGTTCGCGCCGAGTTCGCGGCCGAGTTCGATGCAGGTTCGGAGGATGCCGAGGTGCTCCTGACGCGCCGCTTTGTCGCCGAGGTCGCACTTGAAGAACGGCGAGGCGATGGAGGCCACCGACAGCCCGGAGTCCCCGATCAGACGCTTCACGTCGTCGCGCTGCTCGGCGCTGAAGTTGTGCGGCCCTTTCTCCCACGCGCTGCGCAGCTCCACGCCGTCAAGGCCGTGCTCGTTGCAGACCTCCAAGGCGCGCGCGAGGTCCTGGCTGATCTCATCGGTGAAGCAGGCTAGCTTGAACATGACCCTCTCCTCTCGGTCGCGGACCTATTCGCAGGCCGCGGACAGCCCCCTGCCCGTCTCCAAAGCGGCTACCCGACGCCCCGCGCGCGGTGTATGCTTTCGCCCGAGGTGTTCGCATGCGCGTAGTCGAGATGTACAGCCCGCACGTCCACTCCGTGTGTTACTCGCTTCACGTCGGCGCCGGCGGGCTGACCGACTCGCTGAACCGCCCCGGAGTCGCGCTGCTCACTCAGAGGATGGTCCTCGAGGCGGAGATGCTCGACTACTCGCGCCGCTCTCCCGCCGGGCGCATCTGCAACGGGGGCGTCGCGCCCGCCGAGGCGTTCGTGTACGTGCATGGGCACAGGCTTCACGGCGCGGCCATCGCGTCGCTTGTCCCGTCGTTCCTGTCGGAAGCCGGTTTCGAGCCCGACGTTCTGAAGCGCGAGCGCGCCATGCTGTGGGACAGTCTGCCGGGCTCTCCGTCCGAGACGATCGACGTGGGTGAACTCATCAACCGTCTCCTTATCCGGTCGGACCTGAACTGGAGCGTGTACGGCGGGCGCGACACGATCGAGGGCGTCCAGCTCGAGGACATCGAGGACCGCTTCGAGGATCACTGGCAGGACGGCAACGTGGTGCTCTCAGTCGCGGGCGCCTATGAGCGCGCGGACCTCGAACGCTGCATCGACGCTCTGGAGAGCGCGCTGCCCGTGACCACCGCCGATCCGCCCGGGCCGATGCCCGACGTGCTCGGCGACCAGCGGCAGCTCGCCATCGTCCCCGTGCCGGACGATCGCTTCTCGCTGCATCTTCTGTTTCCGTGCTGCACGGTCGGCTCCCCCGAGGCGCACATCGTCCAGATTCTCGACTGCATCGTCGGCGACGGGCCCGACAGCAGGGTTCGGCAGAGGCTCTCCTGGGATTCCGGGCTCGCCGAGTCCGCCGGATCTCAACCCTGGGTGCTCGGGGACACCATCATCCTGGAGGTCTCCGTCGAGGGCGCGGCCAACCGGCTACCCGAGATCTCGAAGCTCTTCGTCCGGAGCGTGGAGTCCCTGTTGATGGAGCCGCCGGAGGTCGAGGAGGTGCACGAGGCGCGCACCGTTCTGCGCTTCCTGCGCGACTTCCAGCTCGATGACCCTCAGTCGGCGGCTCCGGCGCGCGGCTCGCAGTTCTTCGCGAGCCGCCTCGAGAGCGCCGAGGAACTGGATCGCCTGAGCTTGGGCCCGGCCAAGATCACCCCCGACGACGTCTACGAGGTCGCGCAGAACGTTCTGAACTGGGACAACCTATCGGTGCTGTACATCGGCCCGGAGTCCGACGAGATCCAGGATCTGCTCGGGGACACGTGGCCGGCCTTGCCTGTGGACATCTGGGACGTGGCTCCCGACGATGAGGAGTAGGCTAGCGCGCGCCGGGCATCGGAGCCCCGGTGACGATGCGCAGAGCCTGCTCCTCGCTGAAGCCCGTCGCCAGGAGCGACTCGAAGAAGAGGCGAATGTACCGCGCGTGCGCGTCCGCCAGCTTCTTGTCCTTGGAGATGGTGTCCAGGTAGGTCTTGAGCGCCTCCACACTGGCTTTCATGGCCTTGCTCATGTCCGGACTGGCTTGGCCGAGCATCATGGCGGTCCTCCCGGTCGCTGTCTCCCCCCGTCGCGCGACGCCATCATACAGCATCGCCGCGGGGTGGGCGTCAGGAGGGCCCGGCGAGCGCCGGGCGAACAGCCGGAAGAAGAGAGGAAGTAAGGGCTTGGACGTCGGGCTGGCGAGTTCCACGTTGCGCCACGCGGGAGGGATCTGGGGGCACACGCCGAGCGGCGTGGAGCCCCTGAGCGCCGAGGGCTACCTCAGGGTCGCGCGGCATCTCGACCTCGACGGCGTCCACTTCACCGAACTCGAGCACTTTGAGAGCCTCTCGCGCGGCTCGCTCTCGACCATCGCCGGCCTTGCCGAGGACCTCGACCTCTACATCGAACTCGGCTGCAGCTACACCGCGCCCCACATGCTTGGCCGTGCGCTCGAAGCCGCCGAACACCTCTCCTGCCGCGCCGTGTCCGTCGCGGTGGGGGCCTCCCGTCTCGATCAGGGCGACGCCTGGAAGCGACGCCTCGACGCCGTCGCGACGGACATCGTGGAGATCGTGCCGGTTCTCGAGGCCACGGAGATCCGTCTCGGCGTGCGCAATAACGGCGACCTGATGGCAAACGAGGTTCTGGAACTCGTGGACGGGGCAGGCTCGGAACTCGTCGGAGCCTGTCTCCATACGGGCAGCTCCGTCTTCTGCCTCGAGGACCCCAACGAAGGCGCGCGACTGCTGGCCCCGCGCGCCCACACCGTCTTCGCGGGCGATCTCGTCGTCGACTCGACGCCGGACGGCTGCGTCGCGTCCTACGTGGCGCTTGGCGGAGGACTGATCCAGAACGACGAACTCGTGAGCGCGGTCGCGAAGCGTGACCGCGGCGTCCGCATCAATCTCAACACACCGCTCCGCACCGAGGAGATCCCTTACCTCACCGAGGGCTGGCGAGCGGCCTTCGGGGACGAGATCGTCGAGCGCTTCCACGAATGGGTGCTTCAGGCGGCGTCTCAGAGCGCGGATCTGCTTACCGAGGTCCTGCACCCCTCGGATGAGGATCTGCTCGAGGTCGAGATGAGCCGCGCGCGCGCGAGCGCCGCCTTTGCTCGCCATGCGAAGTGGGCGAGTCTGTAGAGGCGCCTCTCGCCGCCCGGCGCGCCGCGTCTTGCGGCCCGAAGGAGTCCGCCCCATGCCGATCCGCCCCGCTCTCCTGCTCGCGCCGCTCATGATCTGCGGGTGTCCCGCCGTGCGTGCGCAAAACGCCGTCGAGGGGTTCCGCCCCGAACTGGCCGGGGTGCGCTTCAGCGCGAGAGAGATCCGCCCGGGCGACGCATTCTCCATGGAGGTCGCCTACGCGAACCGCGGCGCGACCGTCACCCCCGCGGACTACCGCGTGTTCGTGCACTTCGAGCATCCGCAGCCCTCTTGCGACTGCATCGTCTGGCAGGATGACCACGCGCCTTCGCTGCCCACATCCGCCTGGGGCCCCGGCGACGAGGTGGTCGACGGCCCGCGCGTCCTGACCGTCCCGGCGACCGCGTCGGAGGGCGAAGTCCACGTGCACCTGGGGCTCTTCGACCAGGACACCGGACGCCGCGTGCTCGACACCCGCGAGGCGGGAACCCTCCGTGTCTCGCGGTCCGCGACCCCGTCGGGCGATCTGGGTCCCGAGGCGCTGGGCGCCGCCGAAGTCGCCGAACGGGCCGCGGCGCTCGCCGAGCGCGTCGCGAACGAGAAAGCCATTGCGCTGGAGGGTCCCGGCTGGCGCTTCGCCATGGCGCCCGAGACCGGGGCATGGCAACTGACCGACGCCGAGACCGGCGCGGCCTGGACCTCGAACCCCACGTCGGACCGCTTCGGCCAGATCGCCTTGCGCAACGGCGACCGCCGCGCGCTGTGCGACCTCACGGGGCCGGTGACCGCAACGCGCGAGGGCGACGCCGTGCGCGTCGTGATGCCCGTCCTCCGCGACGGGGAGGACACCGGCGTGCGCGCGACGGTCACGCTCGCGCCTGACGCCGCCGGTCTCGCGATCCGGTGCACTGCGGCGGATGGCGCCGGGTGGGACGTCGAGGGCGTGAGGCTTCTCGAGGACGCTCTCGCGGTGACCGAGGCGGAAGCGGGCCGGCTGTACGCGCCCGAACGGCTCGGCGTCGAGCTGCTCGCTTCCGGTTGTCTCCCGGGCGTCCGCCAATGGCGCGCCTATGACGGCCTCTCGATGGCGATGTGCGGGGCGGAGAAGAACGGATCGGCCCTGCTGGTCAGTTGGGACGATGTGGACGCTGTGTTGAGCGCGAGCGGGCGCTGGATCGATCACCCCCAGGTGGCCGGCCGTCGCGTGCAGGCGTTGTCGCTGGAGGCGCCGGGCTCCGAGGCCGCCTGCTTGCTCGCGCCGGTCGGGCGCGGAGACTACGTCGAGATCGCGCGCGCGTACCGGGCGGTCGCGCGGCGCAAAGGCTGGCTGAAGCCCTGGACCGAGAAGCGCGAGGACTCCGCGAACGTGGACCGCTTCATCGGCGCCGCGAACTTCAAGCCGTTCGTCTTCTCACGTGTGCTTCCGAGCAGCCGATTCAGCGACGGCGAAGAGCGGACCCACCTCGGCTTCACCTTCGACGAGATCGCCCAGTGCGCCGAGCATTGGAGGAACGACCTCGGGATCGACCGCGCCTCCGTCGTGCTTGCGGGCTGGATCGAGGGCGGGTACGACGTGCGCCATCCGGATCCGCTTCCGGCCGCGCCGGAGTGCGGCGGAAACGAGGCTCTCCAGGCGGCCGCGGAGCGCATCCGGACCTGCGGCTACCTCTTCGGGCTGCACGACAACTATCAGGACATGTACGAGGACGCGCCCTCGTGGGGGCTCGAGTGGCTGAACAAGGACGCCTCCGGGAAGCCCAAGATGGGCGGCAACTGGAACGGTGGACAGGCCTGGCAGGTCTGCGCGATCAAGCAGGTCGAACTCGCCGCGCGCGAGCGGACGAACCTGCCCGAGATCGCCCGTCTCTTCGCTCCCTCCATCTACTTCATCGACACGGTCTTCGCCTGGCCTCTGGTCACCTGCGAGGACCCCGCCCATCCGATGACCCGGCAGGACGACCTCGTATGGAAGACGCGGCTCTGCATGCTCGCGAAAGAGCACTTCGGCCTCTTCGGCAGCGAGGAGGGGCGCGAGTGGGCCGTCCCGTGCTCGGACTACCTCGAGGGGATCTTCGGACACCAGACCGACTCCCCGCCCGGCGCCGTCATCCCTCTCTTCCCCCTCGTCTACTCCGACTGCGTGCAGATCATGACCCACCAGGGCGACCGCATCGGGGCGGGAGACGCGAAGAAGATGCTTGATCACATCCTCTTCGCGGAGATGCAGCTCCCCCAGTTCGGAGAGCGCCTGTACTGGCGGGCGGAGCGGGATGCGGGCCTCGGCGTCGCGCCGCTGGCGCCCATCGTCGAAAGCCTCGGCGACCGCCGCTTCGCGATCACCTACCGCTGGCGCGTCGATGAGAAGCCCCCCGCGGACCTCCGC
>CAZCER010000296.1:0-6675 GCA_964497385.1 uncultured Armatimonadia bacterium
TCCTCCGGGTCGAACAGCCCGAGCGTCAGGATGCGACGCAAATCGTCGCGCGCCTTGGTGGCGTCGAACTCGTCGCCGACCTTAGTCGTGATCTGCATCATCACGGCGGCGCGGTTGACGTTCACCAGGCCTTCGATGTCCACAGAGGTGATCTTCTGGGCCCACGCGGGGCTCACCAGCAGTGCGGAGAGAACGAGCAGGCCGGATAGGGCGTGGCGCGTGCTCAAGACATCGCTCCTTCCAGACGCAAGGCCGCCGCGGCGCGGCCCCGACGGGGGATTGTACCAGATGCGTCCATCTCCCGCCTCCTGTACGCCGTCTGCCGATGGGACGCTCGAAGGGGGGCGAACGTTTCATCCGAAGACAGCATCGAAGCCGTGATCGGGAGGGGAATTCACTGGAACCCTCGGACTGGATTCGTCTCAGCCTACTCGCGCGGAGTCTTCGGAGACCCGTTGTCGACGCGTGCCGAGCCGCCGGGGGACCGGAGCCGTTCCTCACGGCGTCCCCCAACGAGCGCGCCGAGATGCTCGGAGGGCTCGACCGCCTCGCCTCGCGCAAGATGGAGGCGGCGCTCGGAGCCTCGACGGCGACCGCGCTCGATCTGCTTGAGCGGGCGGGCGCGGCGATCCTCCCCTACACATCCAACGACTACCCGACCTCGCTGCGCGACTTGGCCGACGCGCCGCCGTGCCTCTTCACGGTCGGCCATCCTTCCTGCCTCCAGCGACGCGGAGTCGCCGTCGTGGGCTCTCGGGCCTCGGCGGAGTACGGGCTCGACATCGCGCGCGACATGGGCTACCGACTCGCCTCGGCCGGCGTCTGCGTCGTGAGCGGGCTCGCGCGCGGGGTGGACGCCTCCGCCCATCTCGGCGCCCTCGAGGGCGGAGGCCTGACGGCCGCCGTGCTGGGCTGCGGGATCGACCACCCGTACCCCCGAGCGAACGCGGACCTCCGCGCGCGCATCGCCGGGGAGGGCGGGGTGGTCTTGGCTGAACTGCCCCCCGGCACGGAGCCCTCCCGGGAGACCTTCCCGCACCGCAACCGCATCGTCGCCGCTCTGTCGCTTCTCACCGTCGTCGTGGGGGCGAGCGAATCCTCCGGCGCGCTCATCACCGCGAACCTCGCTCTGGAACTCGGCCGGGAGGTCGCGGCCGTTCCCGGCTCGATCCGCGACCCCTTCAGCCGGGGCGCGCACCAGCTTATCCGCGACGGGGCGCACGTCGTGACGTGCGCCGATGACGTGCTCGCGCTTCTCGGAGTGGACGACGCATCGGCCGCCGTGCAGCTCCATCTCGAGTCCCTCACACCGGACGAGAGGACCGTGTTCGACGCGCTCTCCCACAGCCCGACGCACCTCGACGCCATCGCGGAGTCGAGCGGCTTGCCGCACCCCGCAGCCCTCGCCGCGCTGACGATGCTCTCGGCCCGAGGTCTCGCCGATGCGAGGCCGGGCGGCTGCTACGTGAGAGCGGTGTAGCGGCTCGGCCGCCGAGTCGGGCGGCCGAGGCAACCGGCCCTACGGCCCCCAGTCGGGGTAGCCCTCGACCATGTAGTCGCTCGCCAGGCTTAGGAGAAACGATCCGGCGAGATCGGAGATCGCGATCCCGTAGTCGCCCGTCGCCGGGTAGGTCTGAAAAGCGAGCATGGTCCCGTCGGGTGACCATGTGGGGTGCGTCCGGTACTCGACGCCGGTCGGAGCGGGCGCCAGGGCGACCCCGCCGCCGTCCGGGTTCATGGTGTACAGCTCCCAGTCACCCGAACGGTTGGAGCAGAAGGCGATTCGTGAGCCGTCCGGCGACCACGCGGGAGACCAGTCGGACATGGCGTCATTCGTGAGACGGATCTGGTTCGTGCCATCGGCGTTCATGACGAAGATCTCGTCATTGTCGCCCACGTCGCGCTGGAAGGCGATCCGCTGCCCGTCCGGAGACCAGTCGGCCGCGGCGTCGTCCACCTCGTTCTCAGTCAGGCGAACCGGGTCCGAGCCGTCGGCGGTCATCGTGTAGATCTCGAGTTCCCCGGTGACGCGCTCGCTCGCGAAGACGATGCGTTGCCCGTCCGGTGACCAGTCGCACGGCCAGTCCTCCTCGGGGTGGTTTGTGAGGTTCACCGGGTTCGAGCCGTCGGAGTTCATCACCCACACGTCGTAGGCGCCGGAGCGGTCGCTCATGAAGGCGACCTTCGAGCCGTCGGGCGAGAGCACCGGGACCATGTCGGCCGCGTCGTTCCGAGAGAGGTTCATAACGTCCGTCCCGTCGGAGTCCACGCTGTAGATCTCGTAGTCGAGGTCGCGGGTGGTGTGGAAGACGATCGTGCCCGCGGCGACCGCATGCACGACCGAGACCGAGACCGCCGCCGTGCGCGCGCCCCCGTTCGAGGTGACGGTGATCGTCGCCGTGTGGGTGCCCTGGTCGAGCGACGAGCGGTCGACGGTGACCGTCACGGTGGCGGCGCCCGTCCCGCTCGCTGGCGAGAAGCTGAGCCACGACACGTCGGCCGACACCGACCAGTTCAGGACCCCCTCGCCGGAGTTGGCGATACTGAACGACGCACTCGTCTCGTCGGCGTCGATCGCGATGCTGGCGGGCACGACCGAGAGGACCGGCTCGTCGTCACCTCCGCCGCCTCCGCCCCCACCGCCGAGATCGCCTGCGCAGCCTCCGACCGCGGCCGCGATCAGGGCCAGTGAGGCCAGTGCGGCGAACCTCTTCCAACTGTGTGTCCTCGTCATGCTCCGCAATCCCCTTTCGGGGCCTGTCCCCCAACAGTGAGAGGTATTGGCTGGCGCCGCTGATTCGCCTCCAGGCGGACGACGGTGAAACATCACGCGCGGGAGGTGGTCCTCTATGGTCAGGGAACGGACCGGTGCAGGGGACTTCGCAGGCGGCGGAAGGGGTGCGAGGGATGCGTACACTGTGGGTGTGTCTGGTCGGTGTGGCACTCAGTTCGGTGGCCCTTGCCGACGGCACGGTGTTCGCCAAGCGAGGGGGCGCGCGCCTTGATCGCGACCCGCGCACCGGCGACCAGCGGGCCCTCATCGTCTTCGACGGGCAGCGCGAGACGCTCACTGTGCAAACGGAGGTCGAGGACGTCTCGGCAGATCTCGCCTGGGTAGTGCCAACGCCGTCGCTGGTGGACGCAGCCAGTGCGCGCGAGGCCCCGGAGACGATCCTCGACCGCATCGAGTGGTGGACTGACCCTCGACTCGAGTACCGCCTGCCTGGGACCCCGGCGCTCCAAGCCCATGACGGCAAAGCGGAGACGAAGGCGGCTTCAGGCGGGGTCACCGTCCATGAGACGAGGCAGGTTGGCTCCCACACCATCACGACGCTCACCGCTTCCGAGTCGGCGGCGCTGACCACTTGGCTTAGTGAACACGGCTTTGGCGCGCCCCCCAACGCGGTGGCTGTCTTGGCCGACTACATCGCCCGCGGATGGGCCTTCACGGCCGTCCAGGTGACCGCCCCCAACGTGAACGCCCCGGGCTTCCGGCTGAAGCCGCTCGCGCTTTCGTTCGCCGCGAGTGAAGCCGTCTTTCCTCTCGCGATCTCTCAGCTCGGAGGGGTGGATCGTGAGTCCGAGGTGCTCCTCCACATCATCGCGCCCTGGAATGTGGAGACCGCGCCGTACGCAACCAGGCGCGTCTCTCTTGACGGTCTGGGCTGGGCGCTGGATCCGCTCAAGGCCTATGAGCGGCGGGCTTCCGAGGCGATGCGTGAGGGGCCGTCGTTCGTACTGGAGTTCGCGGCGCCCGCCGAGGGCCTCCGGTACATCCTTCCTCAGGAGGTCCTGGGCGGAACGCGGCTCGACTACGACGCCTCCCGTGTCACTCGCCTGCGCGCGAAGCTCCGCCCGGAGGAGATGCTCGCGGACGTGACGCTGCCCAGGGGGTCCGACCAGGGGGACTACGAGGTCCGTCTCGCGCCGCGCCTCCCTCCCGCGTCCGCTGTGCTCGTGGTGGGCTTTGCCGTGAGCGCGGGGGGCGCGCTCCTAGTTGCGCGTCGGCGGGGCTCGCCGGCCCCGGCCGCGGCCCTGGCGCTCGCGACGTGCCTGGGGCTAAGCGCGGCGACAGTGCTGTGGTGCGTGTTGGGCCTCTCTCGCGCCGATCGAGAGGCCGCTTACCGCAGCATGGAGCACAGCCCCATCGGCGGGACCGCCGAGGCCGTCCTGCTATCGGCGCCGATCGCCCTCATCGCCTTCGGTCTCCTGCAGAGGCCGCTTGGCGGAGTTCGCGCCGCCTGGCACGCGATGGCCTACTACATCGCGTGCATGGCGGGCGCAAGCGCGTGGGAGCCGATCGCGGACCGAATCGACCGGAACGGGTGGCATGACTTCGGCTTCGTCCAGGCCGTGAGCGTCTGTTTCCCTCTGGCGATCCTGATGTGGCTGGTGTCCATCGGGTTGAGGCTCGCGGGCAACACGGCGCGAGAAAGGGCCGCTGAAGGGCATGTCGTGCTATGACTAGGGCGCGCCGCACTCTCGCCTTGGCGCTCTTCCTGCCGGGAGTGGTCGCAAACAGCTCCGTCGCCGACGGCACGGTGTTTCGCATGGTCGACGTTGAGCGCGTGCGTGAGGCCCCTCGAACGGGCGACCAGCGGGCCCTCATCGTCTTCGACGGGCGGCGCGAGACCCTGGTGGTCGAGACTGAGGTCGAGCACCCTTCGACCGACATGGCCTGGGTGCTGCCTACGCCAACCCTCGTGCGGGCCGCCGAGGTTCACGAACTCCGCCCGGTGGTCTTCGAAAGCCTGCACTACCGAACCAGCCCGACCGAACGGCGCATTCATCCGCCGACCACGGCGCTCGCCAAGGACGACGACGGGGGCGACGGGGCTGCCCCGCCCGTCCGCGTGCACGAGGTTGTCACCGTCGGCGCCTACAGGGTGACAACGCTGACCGCGTCGGAGTCGGCCGGGCTTGCCGATTGGCTGCGGGAGCACGGCTACGCGGTTCCTGACAACGCGGAGCCCGTGCTGGGCGACTACATCGACCGAGGCTGGGCTTTCACGGCGATCCGGGTCACCGACGCGGAGGCCGACCTGCCCGGCTTCACGCTCCGGCCCATCGCCCTGAGCTTCGACTGCGACGAAGCCGTCTTCCCGCTTCTCATTTCGAGCCTCAACCCGATCGACGGCCCGACCGAGATCACCCTCTACGTGGCAGCGCCGTTCCGCGCCGAATGCGCCCCATACGCCACGCGGAAGGTCAGCCTGTGGGGGCTGGGCTGGGGCCAGCGCCCTCTCGACGGCTACGAGGCAAGGGCGCGCGCGGCGATGGCGAGAGACAGAGCTTTCGTCGTCGAGTACGCCGGCGTCATGCGGCCGACGGATCTGGCGGACCTTCTCCGCGATCCGTCCGACGCCAACGCCGAAGCGCGCGGGATGGCGGCGCCCGGCCCGGAGGTGCGGCTCACGCGCCTTCGCGCCCGCCTCAACGGGGCGGACATGACCCGGGACGTGATGCTTCGGCCCGCCCGCGACCAGTCGGACCACAGGGTTCGCATCACCACATGGCGCGGGTTCGGGCCGGCGGCGCTCAAAGGGCTGGCGCTCGCGCTCGTTGTCGGACTCGCCAGCATGGGCAGCTTCCGCATCGCGCGCCGTAAGGGGATTGAGCGCCCCGGCGCCCTCGTGACGGGCATCTGGGGAGGCGCTTGCGTGGTCATGCTGGCGCCGCTTGCGCTCGGCGGGCCGGTGTGCGGGTTCGTCTGGAGTTGGCCGGTTCTCGCCCTCGCCATCGGGCTCATGGTCGCGCATCGCGACGCGTCGCCTGTCGCCGGCGCACAGCTTGCCGTGGCGTCCATCTCGCTCGCGGCGCTGAACGTCTGGCTCGTCGCGCTGCTGGCCACAAGCCCGGGCGCCAAAGCGAGCGAGCATCTTCAGTCCGCGCTCTGGCGGGCCCCCGCCGCGGTGTGCGCTGGCGGGTGCGTGTACGTCCTGCTGAGGCTGGTCGGTCAGCGAAGGGACCACGCGCTGCCCTGTGGACTGCTCGCGAGCCTCGTACTGATGTATGTGCTCGCGACGTAGCGGGCCCCGCCGCTGATCGAGCGCCGGTAAGGATCGGGAGGGGAGTAGCGATGAGAGTCCTGTGGGTGATCGCGAGTCTGGCGGTGCTGGCGTCCGTCGCGTTGGCCGACGGCGCCGTGTTCGAGAAGTCCGCGCCGGCAACGCTCGCGGCGCGGGCGCAGACCGGCGACCAACGTGGCCTCATCCTCTTCGACGGACAGCGGGAGACGCTGGTCGTCGAGACGGAAGTGGAGCGGCCTTCGACCGACATGGCGTGGGTGCTTCCGACGCCGTCGTTGGTGAAGGCCGCCGATGCCTGTGAGGTGAGCGCGCGCGTCTTCAGCTCACTGGAGCAAACCGCGAGCCCGCGTGTGCGTTCCGCCCCCGCGTGGGGGCTGCCCGACCCGGCGAGGACACTGGGCAAGGCGGAAGACTCGGCGGCGAGTTCCGCCGCCGGCGTGCGCCTTCACGAGACCGCCCAGGTGGGCGCGTACACGATAAGCACCCTGACGGCCGAGGAGTCGGGGGCTCTCGGCCAGTGGCTGCGCGACCACGGGTACGAGGTTCCGGATGCCGCCGAGCCGGTGTTCGCGGACTACATCGAGCGCGGCTGGGCCTTCACGGCCATCCGAGTCACCGATCCAGGGGCGAACCGGCCGGGCTTCGT
>CAZCER010000297.1:0-6668 GCA_964497385.1 uncultured Armatimonadia bacterium
CCTCCACGAAACCAAGGAGCGCGCTCTCGGCCGCCGTTCCCCAGACGCGCTCCTCGGACGGGAAGTTGGTCCAGTTCGAGAGTACGGCGTCATAGGGGGCAAGCGTCTCCGGCGTCAGGCTTGACGGGTCTTCGGTGACGTCCACCGCGAAGCGCCCGTCCGCCTCGAGCGCCTGCTCGATCGCCGGCGTGGTGCGCGTCCAATCGTGGTTGTTCATGCCGCTCAGCATCAGAACGCGAAGCGGTTCCGCCTGGGCGATCGGCGTAAGCACGGCGAGAGCAAGCGCCAAACGGATCGGGGCGCACGGACGGCAGCGGGCTGCGGACGGCATTCGGATGGCGCCTCCTGTCGCGCGCGGGACGTTCAGGGACTGTCCCTCGCGGTTCTGCGGTGAAGCTCTCGCTCCTCCTGGATGGAGTCCGAGCGAGCAGGACGCCCTTCCCTATCGACAGAACCCTTTGGTGCCCGAAAGGCGGGCCTGGCCTCAGCCGCGGGCATTCACTCTTCTGAGATCGGACGATCGCCCCCATGACGGACACCCATGAGCGCGGCTCCTCCCGCTCCGCCGACTGCTTACCCCCGATTCACGACAGGCGCCGCTTTCTCCGGCTGGCTTCCGCCGGTGCGGCGAGCGCACTGATCGGTCTTCGCCCCGCTGCCGCGGACGCTCCCCCTCAGACGTACCTCGACCTCATGGAGAAGGCCCAGGCTTGCAAGGTCGCCGGCGACTTCCCCGGCATGGCGTCGGCCACGCGCGCCGCGCTCGAGACGTGGCGCGGCGACGAGCCCGCTTGGCGCGGCCTCGCCTGGGCGCTGGGGCGAGCGGGGGAGTACTGCGAGTCGCTCGAGGCCGCGCGGGAGAACGTCCGGCGGAACGGCGAGAGTCCCTGGTCGCTCGCGCAGCTCGCGGACTCGGCCCTCCTCGTGCATGACCACGATCTGGTCTACGGCGCGCTCGCGCGCGCCAAGCGCCGCTACCCGCACGCCCGAGGCGAAGTCGTCTCCGCCCTCCGCGACGCGCGGAAGCGCTGGCTCGGGATGTTCGGTGCGAAGCGCATCTCGGTCACGTGGACGGTGGATCCGCAGCGCTGGTGGATCTCCCCGCCCGATGACCATGTGTGGATCCGTCTCCCGCAGCTCCGTCATCCGAGGCAGGACGTGGTGTGGGAGGTCGTCAGCGGCGGCATGGAACCGACGCTGCAGCAGTCCCGGGACGTCGACTATCTGCGCCTGAGGTTCCGACCGGAGGAGCCCATCGTCCTCCGCACGGACCTCCTCGTTCGGCACGGCACGGTCCCGCTGGAGACGCTCAAGCGGACGTCGCTCAAAGGCATCCCTCCCCGTGTGAAGTGGGAGTTCCTCGGAGAGTCGGCGGACGTTGCGATCCTCCCGAACGGCCCCGTGTGCCAAGAGCTGATCGCCAAGCTGCGCGGCGACACGCCCTACGAGACGATCGACCACATCATGCGGTGGTTCCGCGACAACTTCACCTACAAGGACAACCCGACCCAGGACTCGGAGGGGCTTCTGCGGGAGCACTTCGGCGTCTGCCACCACTACAGCGTCGCCATCTGCGCCCTCGCGCGAGCGGCGGGCATCCCGGCGCGCATCGTCGGCGGTGAGGTCTTCGGGTGGACCAACGAGAAGGACGACTCCGTCGCCGGCGGCGGGTCGCACGGATGGGTGGAGGTCTACCTGAGCCCCCTCGGCTGGGTCGAACTCGATGGCCTCGGATACGACACCTTCGGGGCAATCCATCGCGACATCGGCACGTACGTGCGCTTCCACACCGCCGGCAGACCGGTGAACCCTCTCTGGCCGCATGAGTACTCCCTGCAAGGGTCACACGTCATCGAAGGCAAGCTGGTCGAGGTGATCCCCTCCCGAGCGCTGTGAGGCGGCGGAGCGGTGCCGTGCGCGTGTGGCCGTATACGCTCTGGTATACTGGTGTGTGGATCGGAGGCGGAGCCCGATGAGTGCCACAGTCCGGATCAGCGACCCCGCACGGAGAGCCCTCCGCGACCTTGCGCGAAGCACCGGTGAGCCGATGAGCGCTGTCCTCGACAAGGCCATCGAGTGCTACCGGCGGCAGCGATTCCTGGAGGAGACGAACGCCGGGTTCGCCGCCCTGCGGGCGGACGAGGAGGCGTGGGAGCACGAGTTGCGGGAGCGGCGCATCTGGGAGGCGACCCTTGCGGACGACCTGGAACCCGAACCGTGAGCCCCGGATTCGCCGCCGCCGCCGACCCTTCTCGCGGCGATGTCTGGATGGTCGAGTTCGATCCCGTCAGAGGGCATGAGCAAGGCGGCAGTCGGCCTGCCTTGGTCGTGTCGGCCGATCTGTTCAACAAGGGCGCGGCGGGCCTGGTCATCGTGGCGCCCCTGACCTCACGCGCGAAGCACGTGAACACACACGTGCCGGTGGAGCCGCCCGAGGGCGGGCTTTCGGTTCGAAGCTTCGTGAAGTGCGAGGACATTCGCTCCGTCTCGATCGAGCGGGTGGGCCGTCGTCTCGGAGCGGTGACGGACGAGACCCTTGATCTGGTGGAGGACCGACTCCGGATTCTGCTGGACCTGTGAGGCGGCGTGGAGATGCGACGGGAGCCGCAATGACCCGAACCACCGTGACCGCTCTGGCACTGCTGTTCACCCCCATGCTGGTGACCACGCCCCTCGCCCTCGCCGACGGCGACGCCGCGGCTCCCCCGTGCCGTGTGCTGATCGTGACCGGTGAGGACTACGAGGGGCATCTCTGGCCCGAGACCGCGCCCGCCCTCGCGGAGGCGATCGTCGGCGACGCACGGCTGGACGTGACCGTGACGGAGGACCTCACGGACCTCGGCCTCGAGTCCCTCCACGACTACGACGCGGTTGTCCTCCACTTCAAGAACTACGACCCCGCCGTGCCCGGCCGAGAGGCGTTCGACAACCTGTGCCGCTTCGTCGACGGGGGTGGCGGGCTCGTGCTCGTCCACTTCGCATGCGGGGCGTTCGAGGAGTTCCGGGGGGAGTTCGCGGAACTCGCCGGGCGGGTGTGGTTCGGCGCGACGCCGCCCGAGGGCGGGCGGCAGCACGACCCGCACGGGCCGTTCACCGTCACGATGGGTCCCGAGACGCACCCCATCACCGACGGCATGGAGCCCTTCGAGACCACGGACGAGCTGTACACCTGCCTCGAGGGCGACACCCCGATCACGGTCGTCGCCGAGGCCGTTTCGCCGGTGGACGGGGTCGCGTACCCGATGGCTTTCGTGCTGGCGTATGGCGACGGGCGTGTGTTTCATTGCGTGCTGGGGCACGACTCTCCGTCGCTCCGCGTTCCGGGCGTGGCCGAGCTGTTCCGGCGCGGAACGGCGTGGGCGGCGGGGCTGGAGCCGACCATGACGGCGGATGAGGAGGGGTAGCCTGTGCGGATAGGGTTCCATACGGATGCGTTCAACTCGGCGGCGTTCTCGTTCGAGAAGGCGCTGGCCTGGGCGCGCGACAACGACGTGCACTACATCGAGTGCGGGCTGATCGACGGGGTGTCCTGGATCCACGGGCTCGGGTACTTCCCGCACGTGGCGCTCTATGAGGACCCGGCTCTTCTGCGTGCCCGGATGGCCTCCTACGGTGTGGCGTTCAGCCAAGTCGATGCCGCCTACCCGCTGTCCGGGTCGGACGGTCCGACGCGCGGCGTCCCGTACGTGCTGAAGTCCATACCATGGGCGGCGCACGCGGGGTGCCACCATGTGGCCACGACGGACGGGCTCCGCCGGCCGGAAGGGCTCTCCGATGAGGAAGCCATGGCGCTCATGAAGCGGAGCTACGCGGAAATCGTTGAGACCGCCGAAGCCTACGAGACCGTGGTCACCATCGAACTCCACGGCTACTTCACGACGAACCCCGACGCGGTGGGGCGGATGCTCGATTTCGTGGACTCGCCCTTCCTTCGGCTGAACTTCGACACCGGCAACACCTTCATCGCCGGGCAGGACCCTGTCGCGTTCCTCGAGCGGTTCGCAGACAAGGTCGCGCACGTGCACCTGAAGGACGTCTCGGAGTCGCTCGCCGAGGCGGCCCGCGGGAAGGACACGGGCATCGCGGTGAGCCACTGCGCGATCGGGGACGGCGTGAACGCCCCGAACATCCGCCGGTGCCTGGAGATCCTGCGTGACCACGGCTACGACGGCGCCCTGAGCCTCGAATGCGAAGGGCAGGGCGGGCCTCTGATCGAGCGGTCGCTCGACTGGGTGCGGCGCACCCTTGCCGAACTGGGCATCGCGGTGACGGGATGACGCGGATCGGCCGGCGCGACGGGCCGGCCCCGGAGGGAGCCAAGCGGAGATGACGCGACGAGGGTTCATCGAGAGTTCGTCGGCGGCGGTCGCGGCGGGGCTTGCGGCCAAGGCCTACGCCCAGGGGAACGGCGACATTCGCGTCGGGCTGATCGGCTGCGGCGGGCGAGGCGCGGGGGCGGTGCACGAGGCGCTGCTCGCGGGGCCTGATGTGAAGCTTGCGGCCCTGTGCGACGTGTTTCGGGAGAGAGCCGTCGACACGCGCCGGCTCCTGGCGAATGAACTGCCGGATCAGGTCCCGGCGACGGAGGACGAGTGTTTCGGGGGCATCGACGGGTACCGGCACGTCATCGAGGCCTCGGACGTGGTGCTCATCGCGTGCGCCTCGAAGTTCCACCCCATGTACTCCGAAGCGGCGGTGCAGGCCGGGAAGCACGTGTTCGTCGAGAAGCCGCACGGGATCGACCCGGTCGGGGTGCGCCGGATGCAGGCGGCGTGCGATCTCGCGCGGGAGAAGGGCCTCAGCCTCGTCTCGGGCCTTCAGAGCCGCTTCGAGAGCGGGTACCGCGAGGCCGTGCGGCGCATCCACGATGGCGCGATCGGAGACATCGTCTCGATCCAGGCGATGTTCCTGAGAGGCCCCTACCGGGTGATGGAGCGCCCCGAGGGCATGGATGAGACGCTCTACCACTTCTACAACTGGTATCACTTCCGCTGGCTCTCGGGAGACGATGTGCCGCAGTCGCTCGTGCACAACATGGACCGGGTGGAGTGGCTCCTGCACGAGGAGACGCCGGAGTGGTGCTTCGGGCTCGCGGGGCGGTCGGCCTCATTCGGCGTGCAGTACGGCGACATGTTCGACCACCACACCGTGGTGTACACCTACCCGAGCGGGACGCAGGTGTACGCTCTCTGCCGCACCCAGAACGGGTGCTACGGGAACTCCTCCGACATCGTCATGGGAAGCCGCGGGATCTGCGACCTGGGGACGTGCCGGATCACGGGGGAGACGAACTGGGCCTATGAGGGGCAGCGCAACAACCCCTACCAGGACGAGCAGACGGCCCTAGTCGAATCGGTGCGGTCCGGCGAGCCGATCAACTCGGGCGGGCACATGGCGCACAGCACGATGGTGACGGTGATGGGCCAGATCGCATGCTACTCGGGTAGGCCGACAGCCTGGGCCGACATCGCGGACGCGGACCTGGAGTTCTCGCCGAGCCCCGAGGAGGCGACGCTCGAGATGCCTCCCCCCACCGTCCCGGACGCGACGGGCAACTACCCGCTTCCGATGCCGGGGATCACCGAGCCGGAGGCGTTGTAGCCCTCACTCATCCATAGAAGCTAACAGCACCGCGAGCGGTTGCTCGCGGTGCTGTTCTGTGTAGAGGCTGTGCGGCGGAACGCTGACGCGGCTCCGCGACGGTTGCCTACTCGTTGGGGTCTTCGTACCACCAAAGCCTCAGAGTAGCCACGAAAGTGCCCAGGTCAGTTTCCCAGTTGGTGTTGGCGCGATCGTGCTTGTAGTACATCGCCCGCTCGTACAGCCCCGAGTCCAGATCATCCCATCCGCTGTAGTCGTCGTATGTGCTGTCGTCAGTGGGATCCCACTCGATGGGCCCGGGGACTCCCTTCTGCTTACCAACCGACGTGCCCGCCCAGTCGGCCATCGTGCGTCCGACGGAACCGACATCCGCCTTCGGCGCTCCGCTCAGATCGGGGTCGGCGACCCAGTACGGCGTGACCCCGGTGAGTTCGAGCCAAGGATCCTGCATTGTCTTCGACGTCTCGTTACGGACGAAGACGTAGTGCACGATGCCCGTGTACGACGTCGCCTGTCGCGCCGCTGCGCGAGACAGCGTCGGCAGCGTGCCGCCATCCTCACTCCGAGTGTAGAAGCCCCAGGCATCATTTCCCACGCGCACGATCTCGTTGGCGAGGCCGTCGACGTGCACTTCGTGCGAGATGAGGCTGAGTTCACCCACGCCGTCCGCGGGAACGCCAACCGGTGTCACGCCTGGCTCCCACTGCGTTGCCGAGTAGAGCCCGAACCGAGGGGACATCTCCTCGGTGAGCGTGGTGGCTCTCGAAGTCGCGGCAGGCGCATCCGCCACAGGAGGCCCGCCTATCTCCAGCGTCACGCTTCGGAGAACGAGGCCAGGCTCCGCAGTGGTACCTCCAGCACAACCCGCAATGAGAAGACCCACTGCGATGGCCAACGCTGCCAAAGCGGCAGCGTACAGAGTGCGCATTCGTGCAACCCCCTTCCGCCCTAGGACCCTCTCCCGAGGGTCCAGGCCACACAGCCGCGCTCACCAGAGGTTGAGGCCGAGGCCGGTCTTGTTGATCTCAACGAACGTCCCCGCATTGTTCACGACACCGGAACTCATC
>CAZCER010000298.1:0-6661 GCA_964497385.1 uncultured Armatimonadia bacterium
TCGAGCGGAAGTTCGGACGCCGGCTTCGGGGGCGCGAGCGGGTGAGCTACGCATTCGAGGCGGACTTCGAGGTAGAGAGCTACCTCCAGTACCAGGCCGCCGCCTTCGCCGAGCGGTTTGACGCGAACTCCTACCTCTACATCACCAAGGCGATGGATTACTATGACGCCTCCCGCTGGGGCGACGGCGATCTGGTTCGCGCGGCGGCGAGGGCGAAGTGCCGGTGGTTGGTGATGGCATTCGAGAGCGACTGGCTCTATCCCCCCGAAGACTGCGCCGCTTGGCCCGAGGCGGTCTCCGCCGCCGGCGGCGAGGTCGAGCACGTGCTCGTGCCGTCCACTTACGGGCACGATTCGTTCCTACTGGAGGTGGAGGCCGTGAGCGCCCATGTCACGGCCTTTCTCCGGTCCTTGCGCGGGTAGCGCTCTCTCCGAGCCCCGGGCGCGGCGGCCGCCGCCGCGAACTCCCCAGGACTCGCGGCCCCGGCCGCGAAGCGTATCCGCGTGCATTGATCCATCGACGCGGAGTCGCGGTTGGGTACAAGGTGTGCCGCGAGGGCGCCGGGATTCGCTATGCGAGCAGGGCTTGGAGGATGCGAGCACGATGGATCGGGACGACGTCGCAGTCGTGAGGCTCTGCAGTCAGCTCGCGCACGCGAGCGCCGCCGCGCGGTCGGACCGCGGAGTGCTGATGAGCGTGGTCGACGCGCTGGCCGGGGTGCTTCCGGGGGAGTCGCACGCGCTCTCGCGCTTGAGCCCGGACGGCGCACGGGCCATGGTGGTGTGCTCTCGCGCGGCGGGTCACATGGCGGCGTGCACGGATGAAACGACGTTCGCTCTCGAGGCGGTTGCCGGGCATGACCGGCTGGCGGCCGGTGAGGTCGTATTCCCGCCCGATCCGTCGACTCCGGCGGCTCGGCTGCAGCGGAGCCTCCTCCCGCAGTCTCTGTGGTCGGCGCTTCACGGTCCGCTGCGCGTGGGCGAGGAACTCGTCGGGTTCGTGTCGGTGGGACGGCCCGGGGTGACGGCTTTCTCGGAGGGCGACGCCCGGACGCTCGCCGAGGCGCTCCCCATACTGAGTCTGGCGGCCTCGCGCGCGTTCCTGATGTCGTGCGCGGACGACGCGGAGGCTGCGTTCGGACGGGCGCTCGAGGACATTCGCGGTCCGGGGCTTGTGCTGGACGCCCTGGGTCTTCGCATTCTGGTCGCGAACGCGGCGATGAGCGACCTGCTGTGCGTTCCGACGGACGCGCTTGTGGGGCGTTCGTGGCTCGAGTTCGCGGATCCGGAAGCGCTGGCCGCGCTTCGCGGGATGGCGCGGGAGGCTCGGGATCGGGGGTGGGCGGAAGCGGACCTCAGCTTGCGGGCGGAGAACGCGGACGTGGTTCCTTGCGGCGCGTCGCTGCGTCCTCTTCGTTACAACGGGCTCGACGCGTTCGAGATTCGAATCACGGCGGATCGGCCGGGGATGGCGAGCGCGCGGACGCCCGTCCTATGCCGGGAGCTTTCGGACGCGGTGCCGGACGTGTTGTGGGTGATGGACGCGGACGGGCGCTATGTGTGCGTGAGCGAGGCGCTGCGGTCGATCACGGGCCGCGATCCCTCCGAGTGGGTGGGGCGGTTTCCCGTCGAGGGAGTGGTTCTGCCGGAGGACGCGCCGGTGCTAAGGCGCATGCGCGAGTCCGTGCGCTTGGGCCAGCCGGGCACGGGGGTGGAGTGGCGCTGTCCCGGTTCGGAGGGCTGGATGGCGTGGTTCAGCTCGTCGTGGCGCCCGACGTTTGATGACAACGGGCAGATCACGGGCGCGATCGGGGTCCATCGGGACGCCACCGCGACGCATCTCGCGAAAACGCAGTTGCGGCGGCAGGAGGAGATGCTCCGCAACGTGGTCTCGTCGATCCAGGTGGGGCTCATGAGCCTGCGTCCGGACCTCACGATCGAATGGGCCAACCATTATATTCGCGAGGCTTTCGGTCCCGGAGGCGAAGGGGCGCACTACTATCGCTACCTTCTCGGCGTGACCGCCGCTCCGGCCGATTGCGCGATCGGTCGAGCTTTGCTGACGGGGCAGGTCGTCCGGTCGGAGATTGTCGCGTGCAACGGCCGGCAGTACACGCTCGTGGCGCATCCGGTTCCGAACGGTCGCGGGCCGTCGGGGCGGGTGGTTCTGGCGCTCACGGACGAGACGGAGCGGATCGAGGCCAGGGCGGCCCTCCAGGAGGCGGAGCGGCGGTACCGGGTGGTGGCCGACTTCACGCATGACTGGGAGTTCTGGCTGTCGGCCGAGGGCGAGGCCGAGTTCCACAGCCCGAGCTGCCTGCAGGTCGGGGGCTACCCGGCGTCCGAGTTGGGGACTCTCGAGGCGATCGTCTCGCACGCGGCGACCGAGGGGGACCGCGCCCTTCTGCGCGACCATCTGGAGGCCGGGCTTGCGGGCGGGTCGGACCCGGAGGTGGACTTCCTGTGGCGGCGGGGAGACGGGTCCGAGGTGTGGCTGTCGCTGGCGTACCTGGGAGTCACGACCGCCGAGGGCGGCTCGCTCGGGGTCCGCGGGAGCATTCGCGACGTCACCGATCGTCGGGAGCTGGCGGAGCGGCTCAGCGCGCAACGCAAGGACGCGGCGCTCGGGTCCGTGGCCGGCGGCGTGGCCCATCATTTCAACAACCTGTTCTCGATCATCATGGGTGAGGCCCAACTCGCGGAGGTGCGGCAGGAGTGTCCGCCGGAGGTGCGCGAGGCGTTGCGGGAGATCCAGTCGGCGATTCGCCTGGGCGCGGACCACGTCCGCCGTTTGCGGGAGTACGCCGGCGAAGCGGAGTCCGTCTCCAGACCGGTCGAGGCGCTGTTCACCTCGGATCCGGAGGCGATCGCGGTGGCCGCTCAGGACCTTCTGTCGCAGCTTGCGCCCGCCGCGGAGGGCGGTTCGCCCCGAATTGTGACCGAGGTCCGGAACCTGGCGACGCGTCCGATGCGGGGCAGCCACATCAAGATCTGCGAGATGCTCGAGGCGCTCCTCGCGAACGCCGTCGAGGCCGTGGGCGATGAGGGCCGTGTGTCCGTGCTGATCGAGGATCAGGGCGACCACGTCGTCCTCAGCGTGGAAGACGACGGGCACGGCATGTCGGACGAGGTCCAGGGGCGGGCCGTCGAGCCGTTCTTCACGACCCGTGGCCCGCGCCGCGCGGGACTCGGGCTCTCCATCGCCTTCGGGGTTGTCTCGCGCGCCGGGGGGCGCCTCACGATCTCCTCGGTGGAGGGCGAGGGCTCCCGCGTCTCGGCGCACCTGCTCGCGGCCGACCGCTAGGGGTCGCGGACGCCGGCTGGCCCCTTCGTGGAGGTTGGGAGGCGCGCGCTCTCGAATGCCTCGCGCGGAGCGGGAGAGAGCGACCTGCACACGGAGACACACGACGCGGAACCAGTGGAGGACGTTGCGAGGGACGCCTCACTCGGCGTCACGAACGGCGTGACGCCCGAGCCTGAGGGGCCCCCGCGAGCGCGCACCCCGGTCTCCAGCCTCGGGCGGAACACCGCGCTCCTGGGCGCCGCGAACCTGGCGGTCCAGATCACGATCGTGGCGCGGTCTCTGATCATCCCCAAGATCCTCACCCCGGATCTGCTGGGCGCGTGGCGCACGCTTGGCATCCTGGCGGAGTACGCTCGGGTCGCGGATCTCGGCGTGAAGTCCGGCCTCAACAGGCAGCTTCCGTATCTCCTCGGCTCCGGGCGCGAGGACGAGGCGCGGGAGGCGACCGACGCCGCGTTCTGGACGGTGCTCCTGGCCTCCGTGCTTGTCGGCGCGGGGGCGCTGGCCGCGGCGCTGTGGATGCTCTGGAAGGGCCGCCTCGCGGGGACGCCGGATCCGTTCGCGTTGGCCCTCGCGTTCTTCGCGCCGGGGCTCCTGCTGCAGCAACTCGTGACGTTCTACCAGACGCTCCTCCGGAGTGTGGACCGCTTCGCTCCGCTGTGCCGTTCGCTCATCGTGGGGGCCGTCGTGGGGACGGCCGCGTGCATCGTCCTGGCGTGGGACTACGGCGTCGCGGGGATGTCGATCGGCTTCGGGATCGGACAGCTCGCCTCGCTCGCCTTGGTGCTCGAGGGGAATCTCCGGAGGCCTCGGCTGCGTTCGGTGCTGCGGGCCTTCGCGCCGTTGGCGCGCATCGGTCTGCCGCTCTTCGCCGCCGGCGTGCTGATGACGGTGGTCCGGACCGTGGACCAGATGTTGGTCGGCGGCCTGATCGGGCGCGAGGCCCTGGGCTACTACGCGTGCGGCTTCAACGTGTTCCTGGCGCTCTCCACGGCCGGCACGAGCATGAACCTCGCCCTCCTGCCCGAACTCGCCCGCGAGTACGGTCGCTCGGGCGACGCGGTTGCGCCTTTGGAGCGCTGTCACAACGGCTCCGAGGTGATCTCGGGTCTCACCGGCGGCCTGGCGGGGGGCGCCATCATCATCCTGGGGCCGCTGCTCCACCACTGGCTCAGCGACTACTCGGCGGGCGAACTCGCCATGCGGTGGCTTTGCGTGATGGCCATCACCACCGGCCCGATCTCGGCGTACTCCGCCTACCTCGCCGCTCTTGGACGCCAGATGCTCCTCTGCGCGATCCTCGGCGCCGCGATCGCGCTGCTGTGGGCGGTCGATCTGCTGGCCGTTCGCGCCCTCGGCTCGGCGGAGGCGGTGGCGTGCGCGCACACGCTGGGCCTGGTCGTTCTCTCGGCGGCCCTCGCGGTCGCGTCCGGGCGCGTGGCGCGACGGACGGGCGGCGCGATCGCCAGCGTCAGCCGGGCCGGCCTGATCTCGGCCGTCTTGCTCGCGCCGGGTCTCGGGGCCGCGCTGCTTCTACCGGTGACCGGGTCTCTATGGGCGGACGTTCTCCGGGCGCTTGTGGGGATTGCGGGAGCGAGCGTCGTGTGCGTGCCGATCTTCCTGATGTACGTGGTCCATCGAGGAGTCGCGGTGCCGGCCCCCGGCCCGGTGCGACCTGTGGTGCGGGCTGCGGAGCGGCTTTACGCACGCGTCCGCGGAGGCCGGGGAGGACTCCCGGGTTAGAACGCCCAACATATGCTTCAATGTGCATATCTGCGAAGCTATGTCGATCCGGCGCGCCGCCGCGGCGCGGACGAGGGAGGCGGCCATGCCTGAGCACCACAAGCTGACGCGCGAGGGCCTCGCCCTCGTGGCGGACAAGTTCAAGGCGCTGGCCGACCCGACTCGGCTGGCCATCATCCAGGCGCTCATGGATGGGGAGTTGAGCGTGAACGCAGTTGTCTCACAGACCGGTTCCAGCCAGCCCACCGTGTCGCGACACCTCGGGATCCTGCTCAAAGCGGGGCTTGTCACGCGCCGGAAGTCGTGGCCGCACTACCTGTATTCGATCGGCGACCCGAACGTCTCGGTGATGTGTCGGGCGATGTGCGACTGCGCCGAGCGTAACCGCGCGCCGATCTTCGAGGACTAGGCTGAACGGAAGAGCCGCTGCCCCGCTCCCCCGCTCGTTGGCCCTCCATGCCTCGGAACGTGTTAGGATTCGTCGCGAATGCACGCTTTCAGCGCTCCCATAATCGACGCCCTGCGCTTCGCGGCGGCGGAACTGCACGCGCCCGTCTGGCTGGTGGGCGGGGCGTTGCGCGACGCCTTGTTGGGACGCGAGTCCCACGACTACGACGTCGCCGTGGAGGGCAGTTCCGAGGCTCTCGCGCGGAGGGTGCTGCAGGCCTACCGGTCGCGGCACGGCGGCCATTCGGGGGTGGGGTGTCTTGACGAGCGCACGGAGACCTATCGGGTCTCGACGGCCGGAGCGACTCTCGACATCATCCGCGCCCCCTTCACGATCGAGCGCGATCTCTGGCGCCGGGACCTCACGGTCAACGCTCTGGCGCTGCCGCTCCACGCGCGGCCGACCGTCTCCAATCTGCTCGACCCGACGGGCGGTCTCCGCGACCTGCGGGACGGCGTGATCCGCGCGGTCTCCCAGCGGGCCCTGATGGACGACCCCGTCCGGCTGATGCGCGTGGCGCGGTTCGCGGTGCAGCTTGGCTTCGAGGTCCATGGCGAGACCCGGAACTGGACGCGCGAACTGGCGTATCTGGTGGCCGCGGCTCCCGGCGAGCGCACCGGTGAGGAGTTGCTCCGCACGCTCGCGGCGGAGCAGGCCCGGTTGGCTCCGGGGTTGCTCGACGACTTGCGGCTGCTCGACCCGCTTCTTCCGGAATTGGCCGCTCTGAGGGGAGTGGGCCAAGGCGGATACCATCATCTAGACGGGTACGCGCACTCGCTTGCGACGTGCGAGGCGCTCGCGGATCTCCTGGCCGGACGCGCCTCGGAGCCGGGTCTGCCGGATGAGCAGCTTCGGGGCGCGCGCGACGCGATCCGTACGAACCCGATCCCCCAGGTTCGGGACCGGAGGGCGTTGCTGCTCTTGGGCGCTCTCTTGCACGACATCGGCAAGCCGTCCACGCGGACGGAGGAGCCTGACGGGGCCGTGCACTTCCTCGGCCACCCGGAGGCGGGCGCCGACTTGCTCGGCGCGGTCGGGCGTCGGCTGCGGCTGTCGCGTTCGGAGAGGACCTACCTCGCGGCGCTCGTACGCCACCACATGCGTCCGTGTCTGCGGGGAGCGACGGAGGAGCCGACGTTGCGGGCTCTGGGCCGGATGGTCCGCGAC
>CAZCER010000299.1:0-6649 GCA_964497385.1 uncultured Armatimonadia bacterium
TAACCCACTCGATCCGTGCGCTGCGAGGCGCACCAGTCGGACCGTCTCGGTCCGAACGGACGAGGTTCACAGCCGGGGGCGGCCGCTCTCTACGCGGTTGCCTGCGCCTCGGCCACGATCGCCCGCATCTTGTCGATTCCGATCCGTGCCACCTCACCGGGGTCGCGCTCCCACTCGCTCCGTTTGAACATCTCAAGCGAGAGGGGGCCCGTGAACCCGATGCCGATGAGGGTGCGGACGAACTCCACGAGGGGCAGGACGCCGTCACCGGGATAGACGCGATGCTCATCCCCCTGCTCGGTGCGGGGTGGGTCGGCTGGGGCGTCGTTGAAGTGGCAGACCGCAAGAAACGAGCCCTGGAGATGCCTCATCCCCTCGAACATGCTGCCGCCGCGGTAGAGATGGAACGTGTCCGCGACCATGCAGGCGTCCGGGGCGCCGGACTCGAGCGCGATCGCCGTGGCCTGTCCGAGCGTGTGAACGCCCTGCAGGAACCCGACGAACTCGATCGCGACGGTCACGCCGACCTCGCGCCCGGCGTCGAGGAGCCTCCGGTAGCGCTCCGCCGCCCACAGCACGTCGATGTCGGGTCGGTCGGGCGCGGGGATGGCGGCAACGTGCCGGGCGCCGACCCGGGCGCAGAGGTCCATACGGCGCTTGGAGACCTCGAACTGGGCGGGCCAGTCGGCCTCGTCGGGCGGCATCGCGTCCCAGAGGCCGATCACGTTGGGCACGAACAGCCCCAGGTCCTCGAGGCGGGCGCGGAGGTCCTCGAGCGATCCGCCGCCGCGGTCGACCGCCTCGATCTCGTCGATCCAGAGTTCGATGCCGTCGTAGCCCGCCTCGGACGCGGCACGGATCTTCTCCTCGAGCGATGCGGGGCGGATGGTACTCGTGTTCAGGGCGAGGGTCATCGGGGCGGGGCGCGTGGAGGCGCCGATCTGCGCCTTCGCGGGGCTCACCAGCACCCCGGCTCCGGCCGCCGCTCCTGCCGCCAAGAGACCCCTTCGAGTGACTCGTTCTCGCATCGTGCGGCTCCTCTCTCGTCGCGGGAGTTCCGGGAATCCGGATTCCCGACTCGCGTGCGAGGCACCTGGTTGGGCTCGGCGGAATGCTGACGGCGTGTGGCTGTCCGCCGTCAGCCGCCACGGGCAAACAGAGGTACAAGCTGGAGCGGAGGTGCGCTCACGATGGGGAAGCTGCGTCATGTGCTGATCCGCGACCACGTCCGCCTCTGGCCGGAGAACGGTCCGGGGCGACGCTGGGCCGCGTATGTGCCGCGCGAGGATGAGGGGCTTGACGCCCGCGTCCGCGCCTTGGTCGACTGCCTCGGCGACGCGCGCTCGACGGCCTACCTGAGCGCCATCGTCCGTGAGGAGGCCGCCCACGCTCTCGGCGAGCTGGGCTGGCGTGCGCGCCCGGCGCTGCCGGCTCTCGCGGCGAGACTCGACCGCGATCTCCCGAGCGTCCGCGCCGCGGCGGCTCGAGCGTTGGGGCTCCTCGGCGACCGATCGGCCGTCCCGCGCCTCGAAGCGCATGCGCACGATCCGGATCCCGTCGTGCGCCGGGCCGTCGCCGAGGCGCTCGCCTGCCTCGGAACGCAGAACCCCAAGCTTCTCTGGATGCGGCCGTGCATCGGGGTTGTGTATCGCTCGCCAGGCGAGGAGCCCGATCGGCGGTGGTTCCGCGCGGCCACGCAACAGGCGAGCGAGGCCACCGAAGAGGAGCGCGGCGCGGTGGTCCGCGCTTTGGACGGCCTGCTCCGAGCGCGAGCCTACGGCCGGACGCGCGCCCGACGCGCCGAGGACCTGCGCGGGAGCGTCCTCGAACTCGTGGCCGCCACCCTTGACCAGGCGATCCTGACGCTCTCGCGGGCGCGCGATGAGATGAGCGGACGTCGGCCCTCTCGCGGTCCCGCCGACGGGCGCGACAGGGGTGAGACGCCGCTGCACATCGCCGCGCTTCTGGGTCTGAACGAGGTGGTTGCCATGCTTCTCCGTGAGGGCGCGGACCCCAATGTGGGGCGCTTCTCGGATGCGTGGACGCCCCTCCATGCGGCCGCGCTCGCCGGTCACGCGGACATCGTCGACGCGCTGCTCGCTCACGGCGCCGACCCCGACGGCACGCACCCGACCATGCACGAGTCGCCGCTCCATGTCGCGGCGGAGCAGGGCCATGTGGGCGTTGTCGAGAGGCTGCTGGCGGCGGGATGCGACCCGGAGGCGCCGTCGCCGGGCACAGGCGTCACGGCGCTCCGCGCGGCGATGGCCGGCGGCCATGTCGGTGTGGTGCGGGCCATGCTGACGAAGCGGTAGCCGCGCCTGCGCGCGCCCTCCCATCGCTTGAGGCATCGACGCCCTGCAGGCGTTTCGGCCTGGCGGCGGAACCCTCTACCTCATCGGAGCAGACCATCGGGAGGAACGACTCCGCTCCCGCGGAGCGGGCATCCCGGCAGCCACTCGTTGAGGGAGAGACCGGATGACACGAGCATGGATCCCGTTCGGACTTGTGATCGCGCTACTCGTCGCGACCGCCGCGGCCGTCGCCATCGCGGCCGATGAGAGCGAGGGAGACGAGGTCGTGGCCGCGGAGACCGAGACGGCCGACGAAGACGAAGAGGCGAAGAAGGACGCGCTCACGCTCGAGCGCCTCTTCCCGGAGAAGTCGTTCTGGGGCACGCGGACGCGCGGCAACGCCTTCTCGTTCGACGGGAAGTACGCGGCGTACCTCTACAAGCCGTACGCCGAGCGGAGGCACGGGGACGACCTCTGGATCTTCACCTCCGAGACCGGTGAGGTCCGAAGGGTCACTTCGGTTTCCGTCATGTCGGAGTTCCAGGCCGACACGCGCAAGGTCAAGGAAGACCGCGTCAAGAAGGCGCGCAAGGCCAAGAAAGACGGCGACGAGGGTGAGGACGCCGAATCGCTCGCCGAACTGAGGAAGAAGGGCGACTGGGTAAGCGACGAGGACGCCGACGACGAGAAGGCGCCGCGGTACCGGGGCATCGAGAACTACGTCTGGTCGCCCGTCGCGAACGAACTCATCCTGTCTTCCCAGGGCGATCTCTATCGCTACCAGGTCGAGGAGGACGTCCTCACGCGACTCACCGTTACGGCGACGCGCGAGTCGGCCTATCAGTACGCCCGAGACGGGGGCGGGTACACGTACATCCGCGAGGGAGCGCTCACCCGCGTCACTTTCGGGAGCCATCTGGTCGAGGAACTCGAGCCCGACCTGCCCGGCGGCGAGGAGATGACCGGGTACCGCATCAGCCCCGACGGCTCGCGCCTCGCCTTCGTCACCTCGAAAGCGATCGGGCAGCAGCCGCCCGGCGCGGGCGCGACGCTCGTGAACTATGAGGGGCGCTTCGCGGAAGCCTACGAAGTGGGTCGCCATGTCTCGGACGATCCCCTCGGCAAGAGCGAGTGGTCGGTCTACCTGTGGGATCTGGCCGATCTGGACGTCGAGGAGAACGAGCCGGTCAAGGTCTACACGATCGAGCGCGAGAAGCCGCGGGACATGCAGCATGACCCCGTCTGGGCGCCCGACTCGAGCCGCGTATGCTTCGCGGTCTACTCCCAGGACACGCGCAAAGTGGAGATCTTCGAGGCCGTCTTCCCCGCGTCCGCCAAGCCGGAGAAGGACTCCGAAGACGCGGACAAGCCCGAGTCGGAGGGGGTGGCCGACGCCGGCGCGGAGGACGAGGCGGAGGAAGAGGCCGAGAACGACTCCGAGGACGAGAAGCCCGACGAACCGGTGAAGGCCGAGGCCAGGGCTGTCACCCAGTTCCTCCACAACGGCGGGCCCAGCACCCCCTACGTGATCCGGCCGTACTACATGCCGGACAGCCGACGAATGATCATCCTCTCCGAGCAGAGCGGCTTCCGGCACGTCTACGCCTTCGACCCTCTCTACGAGACCTTCGAGCCGCTCACATCGGGCCACTACGAGGTCGACGTCCTCGAGGTGACTGACAGCCACGAATGGCTTTTCCTTCGCAGCAGCGAGCGGGGGACGATGCACCTCGACGCCGTCGCCGTGCATCTGCCCGACGGAGCCGTGACGCGACTGACCCCGCTCGAGGGGCGCTACGAGGACATCTCGGTGAGCCCCGACGCCAAGCACGTGCTCGCGCGGTACTACAAGTTCGGCGTGCTCCCGGAACTTGTACACGTCGATGTGGAGAAGGGAACCCAGACCCCGCTGACCGACTCCGAGACCGAGGAGGCTCGCAAGCTGACCGAGCCGATCCCCGAGTTCTTCGAGTACCAGAATCGCCAGGGCCACACGATCCACGGGATGATGTTCAAGCCCGCGAACTGGAAGCCCGAGGACAAGCGCCCGCTCATCATCCACGTCTACGGAGGCCCTCTCGACTTCAACGGGAAGTCGGTCGTCGAGGGCTCCTACGGCGGCGACAACTACTTCTTCTCCTATTACATGACGAAGGTCCACGGCTACGTGACGGTCACCCTCGACCCGCGCGGCCAGTCCGGCTACGGCGCCGTGTTCGAGAAGGCGAACTTCGAGCAGCCCGGCAAGCCGCAGGCCGAGGACATCGTGGATGGCATCAAGTGGCTCTCTGAGAACCACGGCGTCGATCCCGCTCGCGCCGGCGTCTACGGCTGGAGCTTCGGCGGCTTCCAGACGCAGGCGTGCCTGTACTTCGAGCCCGACTCCTTCGCGTGCGGCATCGCCGGCGCCGGCCCCACCGAGTGGGAGAACTACAACTCCTGGTACACCCAGGGCGTCATCGGCGACACCCGTCAGGGCGAGCCCGACATCGCGGAGCACTCGCTTGTGCCCCACGCGAAGAACCTGAAGGGCCGCCTCCTCCTGGTGCACGGCATGCGCGACGACAACGTGCTCTTCCAGGACACCGTCAAGATCTATGCGGCGCTGCTCGACGCCCACAAGGAGACCCAGGTCGAACTCTTCCTGGATCCTTCGGGCGGGCACGGCATGTACGGGCACGTCAAACCTCTCGCGACCTACCGCAAGTACGAGGAGTTCTTCACCCGCGTCCTGGGAGACGAAGGCCCTGAGACCGGGGGAGAGCCGGTGACGCTGCCTTCAGCTCCCGCCGAGGAATCCGCCGACGCCGAGAGCGGCGTGGGCGACGACGAGTCGCGGACCACGCGTGAGGATCTCGGCGGCGGCCCCGTCTGACGCTGACGGAGCGCGCGCCAAGGAACCGGAGGTAGAGCATGCACCACGCGAATCTGGCGCTGACCCTCTGTCTCGCCGCGTGTGCGACCGGCGTCTTCGCGGCGCAGGCGCCGACATGCATCGTCGAGGTGGCGGCGCACCCGGCAAGCGTCGTCGAGGGCGAGGGCCTGACCGTCGGCGTCCGCTACGACGTCGGCGACGCCCCGCGGATCCTCCACGCCGAACTGAAGAATCCGGCGAACATCGTGACCGCGGGCCAGACGGCTGAAGTGCGCGGAGCGGGGGAGCGGACGTTCACCTTCACCGCCCCGGAAGCCGCGCTCGAGCCCGCGGTGACGGTGGCCTTCTGGGTCGGCGAGGAGTGGACCCGCTCCCTCTCACCGATCGTCCATACGCCGGTCATCCGCGTGCTCTCCATCGAAGAGCGGGATCGCGAGGAGAAGGAGAGGGCGGCCGTGGACGCGTTGTTGACTCGGATCGCGTACGTTCGAAGCGACGTCGGAAACGTCGCCATCCTCGACGATGACGTCCCCGGCCAGAATCGCGAACTGGTCGCCGCTCTGGACGCGGCTCTCACCGAGCGAGGCGTGGCGGCGACGCGGCTTTCCGCCGAGGAGATGGCCAACCCGTTTCTCGTGACGCGCGAGCGCTTCGACATCGTCGTGCTCGTGAGCCCGGAGGTCTTCCCGGCCGACTGCCTCAGCACGGTCGCGCGGTTCGCGGAGGCGGGCGGCCATCTTGTCGTGCTCGGCGGGCCCGCTTTCCGGAGCCTCGTGTGGCGGGTGGGCGACGAGTGGATCAGCCGCGACGATCTGCACGTCGAACTCGCTGAACGCACCGAAGCGCGGACGTTCCTCGGCTTCGAGGAGGAGGACCTCACCCAGTGGACGCGGGGGGCCAGCACCGACGCGCCCTCGCGGATCGAGGCCGAGCGCCCTGGCGCCGCGGGCACTGCGGGGTGCATGCATCTGGCGATCCGCGACTACTCCGGTTGGGACACCTTCGAGTCGCCGGTTCTGGAGTCGCCCTTCGCCGAGGGCGAAGACGTGACGTTCTTCTGGGCCAAGGGCGACGGGACGACGCCCCAGCTCTCGGTCGAGTGGCGCGAGGCCGACGGCTCCCGCTGGATCGCCGTGACGCCCCTCACCACCGAGTGGCGTCGCTACGCGCTGCGGCCCAAGGACTTCCGCTACTGGCAAGACTCCAGGGCCCCGGGGCGGGGCGGCGCGGGCGACGCGTTCCGCCCGGCCAACGCCCAGCGCCTCGTCTTCGGGCTCGCCGCGACGCACACGAACGCGGTGGGCGCCGGGAACCACGAGATCTGGATCGACGAGGTCGGTTGCGCCGCGGCGCCGCCGGAACTCACCGCCCTGATCGACCGGGCGGCCTCGGCTTCGCCTCCGGTCATCGAGGGCGTCTCGCCGCAGTACAAGCTGTACCCGGTCGAGGGCGCGGCCGAACTGCGTCCGACGGCCGCGGG
>CAZCER010000300.1:0-3894 GCA_964497385.1 uncultured Armatimonadia bacterium
ACGCCGGGCAGATCGTCTGCACCCGGGAGATGCCCGCACGCGAGGCCGAGTATGCGGAGCCGCGGGAGCCTCTGCCGGAGCCTCTCCTCGCCATGCTGCGCGCGCGCGGGACGGAGCGGCTCTACACGCACCAGGCGCGGGCACTCGACCTCGCTCGCGTGGGGGAGAACGTCGTCATCGCGAGCGGGACGGCGTCGGGGAAGTCGCTCTGCTACACCCTCCCGATCCTCGAGTCACTCCTCGAGGACCCGCGCCACGCGGCCCTGCTGCTCTTCCCGACGAAGGCGCTGACGCAGGACCAGTACCGGAACATGCGGGGCTCGCTCGATGCGGCCGGGCTCGGGGATGTAGTCGCGGGCGTCTATGACGGAGACACGACACCGGGCGTCCGCCGGAAGCTCCGCGACGAAGGCTCGCTCATTCTCTCGAACCCCGACATGATGCACGCCGGCGTGCTCTCAAACCACGCGCGCTGGGCCGCGTTCTTCGAGCGCCTCCGGTGGCTCGTGGTCGACGAACTCCACGTCTACAACGGCATGTTCGGCTCGGGTGTCGCGAACCTGATGCGGCGCCTCTTCCGCGTGTGTGAGCACTTCGGCTCGAGCCCACAGGTCCTCGCTTGCTCGGCAACCATCGGGAACCCGCGCGAACTCGCGGAGAGCGTGATCGGCCGGCCGTTCGCGCTGGTGGATGAGGACGGCAGCCCCCGGGGCCGGCGCGTGTTCGTCTTCTGGAACCCGCCGCGGGTGCGCGACAGCCAGTCCCGCTCGCGTCGGAGCGCGAACGTCGAGGCGCACGAACTCATGGCCCGTCTCATCCAGCGCGGCGCGCCGACGATCGCGTTCTCGAAGGCGAAGATGACGGCGGAGATGATCCATCGGTACGTCGTCGAGACGCTCCGGCGCGACGCCCCCCAACTCGCGGACAAGGTGACGCCCTACAGGGGCGGGTACCTGGCCGAGGAGCGCCGGGATATCGAGCGCCGGCTCTTCGACGGGGAACTCCTCGGCGTGAGCACCACGGCCGCCCTCGAACTCGGGATCGACGTCGGAGGGCTCGATGCGTGCGTGATCGTCGGCTACCCGGGCACGATCGCCTCGTTCCTCCAGCAGGCGGGTCGGGCCGGGCGGCGGGACCGCGACTCGCTCGTCTTCCTGGTGGGCCTCGACACCGGCGTGAACCAGTACGTTATGGGCCATCCGGAGTACCTCTTCGACCGGCCCGTCGAGCGCGCGGTCGTGGACCCCGACAACCCCTTCGTGGCGATGGGGCATCTCCGGTGCGCCGCGCGCGAGATCCCGCTCACCGACACCGAGAGCGCCACGTTCGGGCCCCGAGCGGATCTTGTGATGCGCGTGCTCGCGGACAACCGGAAGCTGGCGCGGCGCGGCGGCCGATGGTTCCACTCGGCCCCCGAGACGCCGCACCACGAGGTGTCTCTCCGGGACATCGCCGACAAGAACGTGGTCATCAAGGACTCGCGGACCGGCGAGGTGCTCGGCAATGTGAGCAAGTTCGATGCCCAGCCGCTGCTCCACCCCGAGGCCGTCTACATCCACAAGGGCGACACCTACATCGTCCGGGATCTCGATCTGGAGCGCTACATCGCGACCGTCGAGCGTGTGGATGTGGACTACTACACCCAGCCTCTCGGCGGAACCGACATCCACCACATCGACCACCGCATGCGCGAGAAGGAGTTCGGAACCGGGGTCGCCTCGTGGGGTGAGGCCACGGCGTACTTCAGGAACGCCGCGTACGAGAGGATCCACTTCTACGACCTGGACGCCATCTCGGTCCACGAACTGGACCTGCCGAACTGGCAGGTCGAGACGATGGCGTTGTGGGTCACGCCGCCCGAGGACCTCATGCGGGACATCTACAAGGCTGGGCGCAACGCCCACAACGGCCTTCGCGGGGTGGGCTACGCCACGCGGAACCTGCTCCCGATGTTCCTGACGTGCCAGACCCTCGACTTCTCGCACACGGTCGGGAGCGCGAACTCGCCCTGGCACACGGTCTTCGTCTACGAGCGCTATCCCCTGGGGCTCGGGTTCACGCGGGAAGCCTACGAGATGCTCCATCTCATCCTGCCGGCCGTCCGCGACCACATCCGCGCGTGTGACTGCAAGGACGGGTGCCCTTGCTGCACCGGGAAGCCGCTGCGGGGCTTCACGACCTGGAACGTCGAGCGGGGGGAGGCGGCGATCCCGAGCAAGGCGGCGGCACTCCTGGTGCTCGACGGGCTGCTCGGCGACGGCTCGAACCTCGAGAACCCCGACCGCTACTCCGTGGTCGGCACCGACGCCGCGGCCGAAGCCGAACTGGAGGCGGCGCTACGCAGGCGGCTCGAGCGCATGAGGGAGCCGGAGGTGTTCCATCGTGTGACCCCGGCGGAGGAACTCCGGACCGGCCCGCCCCAGTGGGAGGCGCCCGCCAAGCTGCCGGACCCGGACATCGCTCGTCGCGAGGAGCGGAAGCGCGAGTTCGACCGCGAAGAGCGTCGGCAGGCGGCCGAGTCAGCGGTTCAGCGCGTGCGAAGGGCGAGGAGAGAAGCGCGGGAGCCGGAGGAGGAGTGAGGCGGCGTCTGGTAGGATGGAGTTGAGGTGCGACTGCGCATCCGGGAGGGGCCGCATGGGGAGGACCCGCCGCAGGCGGGAGGACCCCAACCGGCCCACCCCTCCGAAAGCCGCTTGGCCGCGGAGCCGAGGAACACCATTCCGTATCTGTGGGCCTGTTGGGGTCCCACCGAAGCCCTGAGCGCGCCGAAGGGCCCGATGCGGCCCCTCCGACCAACGCAACACGCGCGGCGGCAGTCCGCGCGCCACCTGAACTGGAGCCACCATGAACTGCGAAGTGTGCGGAGCGAAGCTGACGGGGGACGACGCCGTATGCCCCGAGTGCGGCGCTGAGGTCGCGGAGACGGCGCCGGCGCCGACCCGTTCGAAGCCCCGGAGCCCCAAGGCCAAGGCCGGCGCGCCGGGCCCGTCCACCGTGGCCGTTCCGAAGTCCGTCTTCACGCACGGGGCCGCTCTCGTGGTCGGACTGCTGCTGGGCGCCATGTTCTTCGGTGGGCCCGCCGAGAAGCGCGCAAGCCGCTCCGCGTCGATGCGCGGGGGAACTATGCCCGTGGGACACCCGGTCACCGACCCTGTCACGAAGGCGCCTCCGCTCACCGAGGAGCAGATGCGCCAGGGCCCGCCCCCGGGCCATCCGGCCATGAACGGCATGCCGTCCACGACCATGCCCGGGTCCGCGGAATCGGAACCGGCCGCCCGGGCGGCGAAGACCACCCAACCCGCACCTGCAAGCCCTTCGAAGACGGAGGAGAGTGAGCCTTGATGCGACGGACCGTGCTGCCGCTCTTCGCGTTCTGCGCCGCCCTGGCGATCCCCCTGCTCGCGGCGGACGATGCAGCCCCTAGAGCCAGGATCTGGGACCTCGTGCGCGTCGTCGATGGGGACACGATCGTCGTCCGCGCGGAAGACGCCACCGACCCCGAGGCCACCGAGAGCGTCCGGATGCTGTGCGTGGATACCGAGGAGTCCGTCACATTCGAAGGGCAGTCGGCCTCCAAGCCCAAGACCGCCTTCGGGGTCTACACCTCAGGCTGGGCGAAGGGCTGGTTCGCGCCGCTCGAGGACGAGACCCTGCCGCAGAAGGTGGAACTCGTCCGTGAAGAGGGCGGGGCCGAGCGCGACGGCTTCGGGCGTCTTCTGGCCTACGTGTGGTTCCGGGGCGAGAACTACTGCCTGAAGCTAGTGCGTGAGGGATGGTCCCCGTACTACAACAAGTATGGGAACTCGCTTCTCTACCATGACCAGTTCGTCGAGGCCCAGGAACTCGCGCGCGCGGAGCAGCTCGGCATTTGGGACCCGGCGACGAACGCGGATG
>CAZCER010000300.1:3904-6628 GCA_964497385.1 uncultured Armatimonadia bacterium
GGGCCCAAGCGACCGTACGACGACCTGCTCGCCTGGTGGAACGCGCGCGCGGAGGCGATCGACGGCTTCCGCACCTACGACGCGGAGCATCCGAACGCCGTGCTCGACATCGAGACCGACCTCGACGAGATCCGCGACCGCTGCGCCGCCGGTCGGGACCTCACCGTGTTCGGCGCGGTCACGAGCACGCTCGAGATGCGCGGCGGCCACATGCGCGTCCACTTCGACACGCCCGAGGACAAGCGCTTCATCCTCTTCTGCCGCCAGGAGAACCTCGGCGCGCTTGAGCCGGCGGGCCTCAACGGTCCGGTCGAGGAGTTCCAGCGGAACTTCATCTACGTGACCGGCAGAGGCGAGATGTACCGCGACTCGGCGGAGATCGTCATCACGTCGGCGGACCAGATCTCCACGGAGCCGCCGGGGGAGTAGTAGGCCGTGTCGTGTGCTCGTGGAGGGGCTGCATGGGGAGGACCCCAACCGGCCCCTGGGAGGCTCACTCCGGCAGCAGCACCTCGACGAGTTCGCTTTGCATGCCGCACTCGCCGATCGCGGAGACCGCGAACCGGTTCGTCTTTGAGAACCAGTAGGTGTCCTCGGGGAAGGCGGACAGGTCCACGGTCGCGTCGGTCGCCGCCGCGCCTACGGTCGCGACCTCGAACCAGGGGCGGTCGTTGAGGCCGTCGTCCGAGATGCGCCGGTAGACCCTGAAGCCCACGGCGCGGTCAAGGTAGTTGAGCGAGCCGGGCGCCCCGGGCTCCCACGTCACCCGGGCCTGGTCCCCCTCCAGGCGCTCGACCGAGACCGCTCGCGGGGCGATGGGCGCGCCGGGGCCGGCGTACGGAGTCGCGAGCGTCATCGTGCAGCTCTCGCGCTCGCCGCGGAACCAGGCCACGTTGAACTGGTAGCCCTCGAGCCAGTAGTAGCAGGGCCGGTCGCCCTTCGTGACCTTCAGCAGGAACAGCCCGCGGTTCCCGACCACATTGATGTTCCCGAACGGATTCGGCTTGCGGTGGAAGCCGTTGAGGGTGGTCACCTCGCGAACGGGGCGGTTGGGTAGGCGCAGCACGCCGTTCGCGTCCGTCCGCCCGACGATGACCGGGAGTTCGGAGATGGGCGGGGTGTAGAAGTCGCCGTCCTCGGTGACGGGGTAGTAGGTCGCTCCGTGGTCCTCCGCGGGCTGGCCGTTCGGGTCGACCTTCACGCCGCGCTGGAAGACCTCGATCTCGGCGTCCGGCACGGGCTCCCCGTTCACATCGACCACGCGGACGAAGCACTCGTCGGGGATCGCGAAGTAGTGGTCCCCGAAGTAGCCGCGCGGCTTGTCCCAGGTGTGGTTCAGGTACGCGGCGTCGACTTCGCCGTAGAGGTGCGGGCCGTGCCAGTGCATCATCTGCATCGGGTGACGCTGGAAGTGGGTCACGCGCTTCGCGCTGTCGGGCCAGGCGTGGTAATCGGCGCCGTCGCAGTCGATCGCGTACCAGTCCACAAGGCCAAGCTGATGGCCTAGTTCGTGCGGGAGCGACCACTCCGTCTGGTTCCGCCATTCATGCGTCGGCGGCTCCCAGACTTTGTCGGCGGGCTCGTCCCGGCACCAGTCCCACATGCCCTGGTTGTAGAGGACGCCGTCCGCGGCCGGTCGCTCGTACGCGGGGTCGGTCCTGTCGGTCACGTAAGCGATCCGATCGAGCCGCACGCGCGCCCGGATGCCATCCGGCGAAGAGGGGTAGCGGCTCTCGGCGAAGAGCGTGTTCATGATGTCCACATGCCAGCGGTAAAAGTCCTCGAACGAGAACGTGCCGTACGCGGTGCGGTTCTGATGCCAGGCGTCGACGAGACTCGGCTGGACGACGAACACGAACGGCATGGCCCAGAGCGCGTCCGTCGCCGAGTCGTTCGTCGAGGCGATCTCCTCGCCCGCCGGGATCACCCGCACCGTGACGGTGTGCTCGCCGTCTTCCCAGGGCCAAGTGGCGTCAAACGCCATCTCCTCCATCTCCGCGAGCGGTGCATTGCAGCGCCCCTGAGCGATGACCTTGTCGTCGAAGAGGCACTCGAAGCCGAAGGGCGGCGCGGGCGCGAAGCCGACGTTTCTCACATGCGCCGTGAACGTGACGATCTCGCCGGGGGTGTAACGCAGCTTCAGAGCGCGCGCGATCTCCTCCGGGTGCGCGTAGGCGCGCTCCTGGCCGATGTCGCGCATCGCGGGGATGTCCATGCGGAGGGTCGGGGCGTTTGTCTCGTCGTAGTCGACGTTGCCGTGGAGCCCCGCGAGCTTGGGGGTGATCTCGATGAAGGTGACGCTCAGGTCGGGAAGGGCGGGGTGGGCGTCCCACTCCGGACCGCGGTCCACGGTGAAGCCTTTCACCATCGCGCGCGGGTAGACCTCATCGGGTCCGCCCACCTCGTCGAGCGACCGCCACACTCGCAAGCGCGAGCCCTCGTCGCGGACATAGCAGCCCTCGATCCTGGCGCCGTCGGCGAGTTCCAGGGTGTCCGCGATAGCCTCCGTCGCAACCAGGCAGAAGGTTAGGCAGCCTAGCAGCGCGATTCCTCGGTTCGGAGCCACGATCGCTCTCCTTTCGGGGCGACGAGGCGGAAACCGGTCCGCCCGCGCCGGTCGTCACAGCTTCTCGTAGACGATGACCGCGGCTCCGGGCGTCTCATCGATATCGACGCGGAGGCCGCGCTGCAGGAGTTCGTCGCCGCTTGCCTCGCGCGACTCGC